>CAYVIU010000011.1:0-18474 GCA_964451625.1 uncultured Planctomycetia bacterium
GAGAATTTTTCAGAGTGGTATACACAAACAGTGTTAAAAGCAGAATTAATTGATTATTCACAGGTAAAAGGATTCATAATTTTAAGAGAATATGGTTTCTCAATTTGGGAAAACATACAAGCAGTCTTAGATAAGAAATTTAAAAAAGATCCACAAAACCAAGGATGCCACAGACATACTTAATAAGGCACAGGACCATCTGTACATGGGCCAGTGCAACTGCAGCTACTGGCACGGCCTTTTCGGAGGGGTTTATCTTTATCACCTCAGAAAGGCGACCTTTGACCATATCATAGAAGCCGCAAAGCTTGCCGGCTCGGTTGTGCGCAGGAAAAAAGACGGCTCAGTGCACGTTAAAAAGATTGAGCTCTATAGAGACAAGACAAAATCTATACTTATCGAAAATAATAAGTTTTCTCTGTACGTCGATCCTGCGCGCGGCGGCATCATCCGCGAGCTTGATTATAAAGACCTTTCGTTGAATCTTACAAATACCCTGAAAAGGACCCAGGAGGATTATCACAGCCAGATAGAGGCATTCCCGTCGGATCTCTCTGAAAACGGAAAGCCCGTTTATGATTCAAGCCTGAGGGGAATAGGTGTTGACCGGTTTTTTGACGTAAAAGATAAAATTGTGCCCGGCCCATACACAGCAAAGGTAGTAAAGGACGGAGCTGTTTTATCCAGAAATGTCAAAATAGGAAACGCTGTTGTATCGGTCGTCAAAAAAATATTTATAAACAAGAAAAATGAAGTTGAAATCCTCTATACACTGAAAAACAAGGGCGCTGGCCCGCTCAAATTTACCTTTGGATCCGAATGTAATATAACAATGCCGTATCTCAATTCCATCAGCTACTCCTATAGATCCAGCGTCAAGACTATCGGTGGCCTGAATGACAGGGGCAGCCTTCTTCACGCATCCTCTATTGCTGTAAAGGATATCACAAACGAGCTCGATATAGATTTTACGGTCCTGCCGAAGGCGGCCGAGATCGTGTATTTTCCGGGAAGGACGGCATCCCGTTCAGAAAGCGGATTTGAGATAAACTACCAGGCCACAACCATAATACCGAAATGGCGCATTGAAATTAACCGTGGAAAAGAAATTGAATTTGGTATAAGATGTAAAGTGGAAGGAAGGCCTAAAAACCCATAACGCAATATGCCTAGCATAAAAAACACAGTTGCATTTCTGATGGCCGGGGGAAAAGGTAAAAGGCTGCACCCCCTCACGAGGGACAGGGCAAAGCCGGCGGTCCCATTCGGGGGCGTATACCGCATAGTCGACTTCACCCTTTCAAACTGCCTTAATTCGGGCCTGCATAAAATCCATGTGCTTGTACAATATCGTTCCATCTCTCTTGCGAGGCACATCAGGCTTGGCTGGAATGTATTTGCGCCCCAGACCGGAAACTACATAGATGTGATCCCCGCCCAGCACAGGGTGGGCGAGAGCTGGTATAAAGGCACTGCCGATGCGGTGTATCAGAATATATACATCCTCGATGAGGAAAAGCGCGACTATGTCTTTATCCTTGCCGGGGACCATATATATAAAATGGATTACAGAAAGATGATCCGTTTTCATGAAGAGAAAAAGGCAGACCTTACTGTAGGAGTGGTAAGGATGCCTGTGGAAAAGGCAGGGGACCTGGGCGTCTGTGAAATAAATTTCAAAAACAGGATCGTAGGTTTTCATGAAAAACCTGAAAAGCCCATTACAGTCCCCGGAGACAGGAACCGGGCCTACGTATCAATGGGCATATATTTTGCAAGGCGCAAGACGATAAAACAGATCCTGTCGGATGACTCAAGAAAGGAATCTCATCATGATTTTGGCCTGGATATTATCCCGAGCATATATAAAAGGATGAAGGTCTTTGCCTATGATTTTAATAGATTCGAAAAGCACGGCTCCTACTGGCGCGACATAGGCACACTCGACGGCTATTACGAAGCGAATATGGACCTTGTCAAGGTGACCCCGCAGTTTAATCTTTATGACGGGGAATGGCCGATAAGAACACATCAGGAACAGTCCCCCCCGGCAAAGACAGTCTTTGACGGCTCGTGGGACCCTTCAAGAAAAGGCGAGGCGTCCCAAAGCCTTATTTCAAACGGTGTCATAATAAGCGGCGGAAAGGTTGCGGGAAGCATCCTTTCACCGAATGTAAGAGTCAATAGTTTCTCAGAGGTCAAGGATTCCATTATTATGGAGGGCGTTGACATAGGCCGCCACACAAAGATAAGAAGGACAATCATAGATAAAGGCGTGAACATCCCGCAAAAGATGGAAATCGGCTATGACCTGGAAAAAGACAAAAAGAGATTCCATGTAACCGAAAGCGGCATAGTAGTGGTGGCAAGGCACGAAAAGATCCATGGCTAAAAACTATAAATACATATACGGCCCGGTTTCATCCTGGAGACTGGGCCTTTCCTTGGGAGTGGATCTTCTTTCAGAAACGGAAAAAATCTGTTCTTTTGACTGCCTGTATTGCCAGGTGGGGGTAGACGCCAGCTATGAGACCGAGAGAAAGATATATGCCCCTACTAAGGAAGTCATAAAAGAGCTTGGGGCTTTCCCAAAAACAAAAGTCGATTATATTACATTCTCAGGAAGGGGAGAACCGACCCTGGCCAAAAATTTGGGAGAAGTGATAAGAGAAATCAGAAAGATAAGGGCCGGATCCATCGCAATCCTTACAAATTCATCCCTTATTGACAGAACCGACGTAGTCGAAGACCTTAAGCAAGCGGATTTTGTAATGGCAAAGCTTGATGCCTTCTCTCCCGAATCATTCAAGTCTATTAATAAACCCGGCGCAATAAAATTTGAGAGCGTCTTGAGCGGCCTCAAAGCCTTCAGGAAAATATTTAAAAAGAAATTTGCCCTGCAGATAATGTTTATAAATGAAAACAAATCTAAAGCATCTGAACTGGCGGCGCTTGCCCGCCAGATAAACCCGGATGAAGTCCAGATCAATACCCCTTTGAGGGAATGCCCCTCCAAGCCTCTTTCCAAAGAAGAGATAAGCGATATCATGAAGCATTTTAAAGGCCTGAACGCAATTTCAGTATACGATTGAGGGACGGTTCTCAAATCGTGAGGAGACCTGTCCCAGACTTGAAGCGAGAAGTGTCCCCAACCTTATAAAATCTAACTCTTTATCAAGTTCAATTCCTGTGGTCAGATTATATAGTGGGGACACTTCTGGGGACACTTCTCCGAACAAAACTGGGACACTTCTCCGATTGCGTTGAGAACCGTCCCTATAGATTCGGCTTGACAACACGGCTAAAAGAGCGTATATTTATGTAATATTAAGGAGATTATTATATGAATAAGGCAACGGTTAAAGACGTAGAGATTAAAGGTAAAAGGGTAATCGTAAGGGTAGACTTTAACGTACCCCTGGATGACAAAGGCAATATAACAGATGACACCCGCATAAAGGCTGCACTGCCGACCATAAAACACCTCATGGAAAACAATGCGAAAATCATCCTTATGAGCCATCTTGGCAGGCCCAAGGGCGAAGTGGTTGATAAGATGCGGCTTACACCTGTAGCAAAGGCATTGAGCGCGCTCGTTGGAAAAGAAGTAAAAATGCTGCCTGACTGCATAGGAGAAGCGGTTGACAAAGAGATATCAGTCTTAAAAGAAGGGGATGCGGTGTTGCTGGAGAACCTGAGATTTCATCCGGAAGAGGAAAAGAATGACCCCGGCTTCGCAAAGGCACTCGCAGCCCACGCAGAAGTCTTTATAAATGATGCCTTTGGAAGCTCCCACAGGGCGCATGCCTCTGTTGAAGGTATAACAAAACACCTGCCGGCTGCCTCAGGGCTCCTTGTTGAAAAAGAGATTAAATATCTGGAAAAGGTACTGAGCAATCCTGCCAAGCCCCTGGCGCTCATTCTGGGAGGGGCAAAGGTTTCGGATAAAATAGGCGTTATCATCAATTTAATGAAAAAGATCGACACCATCATAATAGGCGGGGCAATGGCATACACATTTCTTAAGGCGAAAAATATAAAGGTAGGCTCCTCGCGCATTGAAGAAGACAAAGTGGAACTGGCAGGGGATATCCTGACAGGCGCCGAGGATAAAAAGATAGGCATCTATCTGCCGGTCGACCATCTCGCAGCGGAGAAGATTGATCCGAATGCTGAAGCCAAGGCAATAGATGCCCAGGAAATACCGGATGGGCTCATGGGCCTTGACATCGGGCCGAAGACAGCGGAGGAATTCAATAAGGCCCTTGCGAAGGCAAAGACAATCATATGGAACGGGCCTCTTGGTTATTGTGAGATATCAAAGTTTGCGAACGGCACAAAAAAAGTGGCAGAGTTTATCGCAACACTGGATGCAACAACAATTATAGGCGGAGGCGATACTGCCGCGGCCTTAAAGGCAATGGGCCTTGAGGGCAAGATGAGCCATGTCTCAACAGGGGGCGGGGCATCATTAGAATATCTGGAAGGAAAGAACCTTCCCGGAATAGCAGCGCTAAACGACAGATAGGAAAAATGAGAAAATATATTATAGCAGGAAACTGGAAAATGAATAAAACCATAGGCGAGGCGATCGAGCTTGCCAATGGCCTGAAGCGCGAACTTTTTAAAATAGACAATGTAGATATCGTATTGTGCCCGCCGTTTACCGCACTCTCAGAGGTAAGTGAAACCGTAACCGGTTCAAACATTGACCTTGGCGCACAAAACCTGCACTGGGAGGAATCCGGGGCATATACAGGTGAGACATCAGCTTCTATGCTGAAAGACGCAGGCTGTAAGTATGTTATTATAGGCCACTCTGAAAGAAGAAAATATTTCGGTGAGACAAACGACTCAGTAAATAAGAGGGTAAAGAAGGCCATTGCTTCAAATCTCTTCCCCATTATGTGTGTAGGCGAGACCCTCGAAGAAAGGGAGGCCGGAAAGACCCTTGACGTCGTGAAGAGCCACGTAGAAGGCGGATTAAAGGATTTGAGCAAACCGGATATGCAGAAGACAATAATTGCATATGAACCTGTCTGGGCAATCGGCACAGGAAAAAATGCCACACCCAAACAGGCCCAGGAGGTTCACCAGTTTATAAGAGGACTAATAGTTAAATTATTCGATAAAGATACGGCGGATGTTGTAAGGATACAGTATGGAGGCAGTGTCAAACCCGATAACATAAGCGAGCTCATAAACCAGAATGATATTGACGGCGCGCTGGTCGGGGGAGCGAGCCTCAAGGTTGATTCATTTACGAAACTGGTTAAAATTTCCGGAGGAGCATAATATGTTTGCGTTTCTTATTACAATACACGTCATAGCATGCCTTGTATTAGTGGTTGTCATCCTTCTACAGGCCGGCAGGGGCGGGGGCTTAAGTGAAGCCTTTGGCGGGGGATCAAGCTCTACCATATTCGGGACGAGCGCATCGAAGTTCCTGCAAAGGGCAACGGCAGTCTCGGCAGCGCTCTTTTTGATTACATCTTTGAGCCTTACGATTTACTCGAGCCATAAGTCAAAATCCCTTATGAGGCTTGAACGCCTGAAACAGGCGATGCCCGATGTAGAAAAACAACCCATGCCAGTCGAAGTCGGCAAAGAACAAAAGGCCAAACCCGTTGAAGAAGAAGCCCCGCAGGAATAAGATACCAAAGACGCTAATCAGGCCGCTGATCTTTGTAATAGCGGCCTTTTTATTTTTATCTACCTACGGTCATTGCGAGGAGGCCGAAGGCCGGCGAAGCAATCCCATAGATAGATTGCTTCGGCCCTTCGGGCCTCGCAATGACAGATTATCCCAAACCCCTGAATACGGCGATGCCTTCGTAGAAGGCCACATTGCTGATGCCCGGACCTTCATTCCTATACTTGCCTCAGACAGTGCCTCTGCCAGCATAACAGGCCTGGTCTTTAACGGGCTTGTAAAATATGACAAAAATCTGGAACTTATCGGAGACCTTGCAAAAAGCTGGGAGATCAAAGACAAAGGCCTCACCATAATATTTCATCTTAAGAAAAATGTAAGGTGGCACGACGGCCATCCCTTCACAGCGCGCGATGTAAAGTTTACTTTTGAAAAGCTCCTGGACCCCAATGTTCCCACCCCTTATAGCGGCGACTTTAAAATGGTGGAGTCTCTGGAGGTCCTGGACGATTATACAATAAAGGTTACCTACATAGAACCGTTCTCACCAGGCCTTGCCAGCTGGGGCATGCCGATGATGCCCGAACACCTTCTCAAGGGTGAGGATTTGATGAAGACCCCCTTTGCGCGCTCTCCGATCGGCACAGGCCCGTATAAATTCAAGAGATGGATTTCAGGGGAACGGATTGATCTTGTTTCAAATCACGATTATTTTGAGCACCGCCCCTATATAGACAGGTATATATACCGTATAATCCCTGATCCGGATACAACCTTTTTAGAACTCCAGACACAAAAGGTTGACTGGATGCCCCTGAAACCCCTGCAATACCTGCGCCAGACAGACACAAAGGTTTTTAAGAAACATTTTCGTAAATTCAGATACCCCATATTCAGCTACACGTATATGGCGTATAATCTGAAGAATGACCTTTTCAAGGACAAAAAGGTGAGGCAGGCCATCAGTTATGCAGTGGACAAAAATGAAATCATTGAAGGGGTGCTTTTGGGCCTGGGCAAGGTCTGCACAGGGCCGTTTGTCCCGAAATCCTGGGCGTACAATAAAAATGTAAAGCCTTTTCCTTATGATGCAGAAAAGGCAAAGGAAATCCTCGCCTCATGCGGGTGGCAGGATACTGACGGCGACGGCCTGCTGGATAAAGACGGAAAGACATTTCAGTTTACTATCCTTGTTAACCAGGGCAATGAAGAAAGAAAAAAGGCATCCGAGATTATCCAGCGGCGATTAAAAGAAATAGGCATCAAGGTGGATATCTGGGTGCTCGAATGGGCGGTGTTTCTCAATAAATTCGTGGATGAGAAAAACTTTGACTGCATGATATTGGGCTGGGGCCTCGGCCTTGACCCGGACAACTTCGATATATGGCATTCCTCAAAGACAAAAAAAGGCGAATTTAATTTTATAAGCTATTCCAGTCCGGAGGTTGACAGCTTGCTCGTAGAAGGCAGGCGCACCTTCAGCACCAGAAAGAGGGCTGGGATCTACCGCAGGATCCACGAGATTATTTATGATGACCAGCCGTATTTATTTTTGTATGTGCCCGATGCGCTCCTTGCAGTGCATAACAGATTCCGGGGCATAGAGCTTGCCCCGATCGGGGTAACATACAATTTCATTGACTGGTGGGTGCCGGAACAGGAACAAAGATACACGCACATAAAAGCCCATGATTAGATATATCACAAAAAGGTTATTGAGCCTCATACCGGTGTTTATCGGCATTACAATAATAAGTTTTGCCGTCATACACCTGGCCCCCGGCAAGATCACTGACCAGAATATGCAGTTGAGGGCCAAGGTCTCGCTCGAGGCCCGCGAAAAACTGGAAAAGCTCTATCACCTGGACAAGCCCGTCCACATTCAATACATACTCTGGTTTAAACGCCTTATCGCCTTTGACTTCGGAGAGTCCTTTGTTGACCAGAGGCCTGTCATAGATAAAATTTTAGAAAGGCTTCCCATAACACTTTTGATTAATATACTTTCGCTTTTCTTCATATTCTTGATAGCTGTGCCTATAGGGGTGATGAGTGCGGTAAAACGAGGGTCTCTATTTGACAGGGCCTCAACCATTTTTGTCTTTGTAGGATTTGCGACCCCCGGTGTCTGGCTTGCATTGCTTCTCATGTCTGTGTTTGGTGTAAGGCTGGGATGGTTTCCTGTTGTCGGGATAAAGTCCCTGGACTTTGAATATTTTTCAATTGCGCAGAAGTTTTTAGATGTCGGCCACCACCTGGTGCTTCCCATCATAGTCTCTGCATTCGGGGGCCTGGCAGGCCTGTCCCGCTATATGCGCCAGTCCATGCTCAACGTCATGCATGAAGATTATATCAGGACTGCCCGCGCAAAAGGCCTGAGAGAAAAAGACGTTATCACAAAACACGCCCTGAGAAACGCACTCCTGCCTATAATAACTATCCTCGGGCTTTCCATCCCGGGCCTGATAGGCGGCAGTGTAATCTTTGAAACAATCTTCGGGATCCCGGGCATGGGCCAGCTCTTTTATCAGTCGGTCATGGCAAGGGACCTTTCGACAGTAATGGCAATATTGGTGTTGGGCGCGATCCTTACGCTTCTGGCAAACCTGATAGCGGATCTCGCTTACTCATACACGGATCCAAGAATACGCCTAGGTAGAAGACTATGAATAAACTGACTATATTCGGCGGCGCCATAATTTTAATCCTGTGCATAGCAGCCATTTCAGCCGGGTTTATCGCCCCGCATGATCCGGGGGAGATAAATATTAAGAATGCCATTATGCCGCCGTCTCTTGACCACCCTATGGGCACAGACCAGCTCGGCAGGTGCATATTTTCCCGCATGATCTATGGAGCGCGCATATCTTTATCAATAGGCCTTGTCGCAGTGGGCATAGCCGCACTTATCGGGGTAGTTCTGGGTTCAGTAGCAGGATATTTCGGGGGCAGGATTGATTCAGTAATAATGCGTTTTGTGGATATCATGCTGTGTTTCCCGTCGTTCTTCCTGATCCTCGCCGTTGTGGCGATCATAGGGCCGAGCATTTACAATATCATGATAATCATAGGCCTTACGAGCTGGATGGGTATGGCGCGTCTGATCAGGGCAGAGATACTCAGCCTGAAAGAAAGAGAATTTGTCTTGGCGGCAAAGGCCCTGGGCATGAAGAGTTCAAAAATAATCACCCGCCACCTTATTCCCAACGGCATAGGGCCGGTTTTAGTGAGTTTTGTCCTGGGTGTTGCCGCAGCAGTTCTGGTCGAGGCGGCATTGAGTTTTCTGGGGCTGGGGGTCCAGCCCCCGACACCGAGCTGGGGCAATATCCTGATGGAGGGAAAGGCCACACTGGGCGTTGCCTGGTGGCTCATATTATTCCCGGGCCTTGCAATATTGATAACGGTGCTTGCATTTAATCTTTTAGGCGAGGGTATCAGGGATTATCTGAATCCAAGATTGAGGAAATAAAAATGCTTTTAGAAGTAAAAGGGCTAAAAACATATTTCAGGAATAATGGCCGCGTAACCGAGGCTGTAAGCGGCATAGATTTTACAGTGGCTCACGATGAAGTCGTAGGCCTTGTGGGTGAGTCCGGCTCCGGAAAGAGTGTGACCGCGCTTTCAATATTGAGATTGTTATCAGCCGGCGGATGGACAGATGCAGGTGAAATCCTTTTTGAAAAGAGAGACCTTTTAAAATTAAAGGATTCCGGTCTTCTCAATATCCGGGGACAGGAGATAAGCATGATATTTCAGGAGCCGTTTACTTCCCTTAATCCTGTCATTAAGGTAGGAAAACAAATAAGTGAGGTGCTCCTTATACATAAACGCCTCTCAAGGAAAACAGCATTCACAGAGACCATTGAACTCCTAAAAAAAGTACAGATAAAAGATCCCGGAAGAGTCTATTCCAATTATCCCCATCAACTCTCAGGCGGCCAGAGGCAGAGGGCCATGATAGCCATGGCAATCGCACTTAAGCCGAAGTTGTTAATAGCGGACGAGCCAACCACTGCCCTGGACGTAACCATACAATCCGAAATCCTGAAACTGCTCCTGGACCTGAAGCGCGATTTCAGAATGTCCATACTCTTTATAACCCATGACTTCGCCGTAGTAAACGAGGTTGCCGACAGGGTTATCGTTATGAAAGACGGAAAAATTGTTGAAAGCCAAACCAAAGCCAGCATAATGAAGAATCCAAAAAATTCCTACACCAGAAAACTCCTTGATGCCATACCAAGGATCGGGGCACAGGAAAAATCAATCCCACCGGATAAAACGCCTTTTATAAAGATAGAAAACCTTTCCAGGAAGTTTTCTGTGGAGAGCGGCGTATTCCGGAAAAAGGTCGGGGATATAAAGGCAGTAGACAGCGTGAACCTTATTTTAAAGAAGGGCCAGACACTCGGTCTGGTGGGCGAGTCAGCAAGCGGAAAGACCACTTTGGGAAGGCTCCTCCTCGGATTAATAGAAAAAGATTCCGGCAAGATTCTCATTGAAGGAAAAGCATTAGACGAACACCTGAAGACAACACCTAAAAAGATACGAAAAATGATGCAGATAGTGTTTCAGGATCCGTACAGCTCACTCGACCCGCACATGCGTATGAAAGACATAGTCCTGGAAGGGCCGGAGGTATTAGGAATCCCGAGAAGAGAGAGGGAGGCCCTCCTGAAAGAAATTCTGGAAAAAACCAATCTCGAGTATAGGGACCGTCTTAAATATCCGCACCAGTTTTCAGGGGGCCAGCGACAGCGCATTGCAATCGCAAGGGCCCTGGCAGTAAAGCCGCAGTTCCTTGTCCTTGACGAACCGGTCTCAAGCCTCGATGTCCTGATCCAGAAAGACATCCTCGATCTCCTGAAGTCTCTCCAGAAAGGACTCGGCCTCACGTATCTATTCATTTCACATGACCTGCGCGTGGTCGAGGCCGTCTCAGACGAAGTCGCTGTCATGTATCAGGGCCAAATAGTAGAAACCGCCCCCTGTAAATCAATATACGAAACTCCCCAACACCCCTACACCAAACGCCTGCTTTCCAGTATTCCAAGCCTTATGTAGGTCAAACCCTTCTTGGGTCTATCTACCTAATATAGTAGGCCGAGCAGTTTTGTTGTGAGCAGCCCTGCTTTCGACCGTAGAATTTAACAATTTGCGAATTAAAAAAATGTAGGTTTCCATTAACATGCGTATGAGCAATTCCTTGCCAGGCCTTTGTTTATCTACTGTGCCTGGCCCCTTTTTTAATGAGCAAATTGTATAAATTCAAGGGAGAAAGCCTTAACACAATTTTTTGAGGGGCTGTGAACAACAAACTGTGAGGCCCCCCTTGCATTTTGGCTCAGTATAAGATATAATTATATCAAATATATAAAATATGGAGGTGGGATATGGAATTAGAACTTACCCCTAATGTAATTCGCGCAATGATATCAGCAGGGATCGCGGTTTTGTTGTATTTGATAGCAGGGCTTATTATCAGGATCATCAATAAAAGAATTACGAACCTGAAGAGGCGGCACTCTGCCCGCAAGACCACACTTTACATAACAGCTTTAATAGTAATAGGTGCCATCACACTTATGTGGGTGGAGAACTTGAGGACCTTTACAGTTGTCATTTCAGTAATAGGCGCAGGTTTAGTGGTGGCATTGCAGGAGGTAATACTGTGTGTTGCCGGATGGTTTCTCATACTCTTTAAGCGGCCCTTTGAGCCCGGGGACAGGATCGAGATTGGCGGGGTAAAGGGCGATGTAATCGATGTAAAGCTCTTTCAGACATACATGCTTGAGATAGGCAACTGGGTAGGAGAAGACCAATCAACCGGAAGAGTGGTGCATGTATCAAACAGCCAGGTATTCAAATCCCCGGTGCACAATTACACAAGAGGCTTTGACTTTATCTGGAACGAAATCAAGATCAACGTTACGTTTGAGAGCGACTGGAAAAAGGCCGAAGGCATCATGCTCCGCCACGCAAAAAGGGAAGACGAAAAGACAGCAGAGCGCGTAAGCCATCTCATAAGAAAGATGTCCGAGAGCTATCTCATATATTATGAAAAGCTCACACCGATAGTGTATGTAAAGGTTATAGACTTCGGAGTTGAGCTCTCGCTGAGATACCTTGTCGAGGCAAAGATGCGGCGCCGCACACAGGATGAGCTATGCCGGGCAATCCTCGATGAATTCAGAAAAGACAAGACCATAAACTTCGCGTATCCGACATATAGACTGGTAAAATAGATGGGTTTGACGATAACAGAAAAGATATTCAGGGCCCACTGCGATAATAAAAATGCAGTCTCGGGCGACTTTGTCCAGGCAAGGCTTGATTTTATCCTTGGCAATGATATCACCGCCCCGCTTGCAATAAAAGAGTTCGAAAAAGTTGGCGCAAAAAAGGTATTTGATAATGAAAGAGTCGGCCTGATACCGGATCACTTTGCGCCCAACAAAGACCTTAAGAGCGCAAACCAGTGCAAGATACTGAAAGACTTCGCCGCCAAGTATAAAATTAAACATTATTATGAAGTCGGCAGGATGGGTATTGAGCACGCCCTCTTACCTGAATTAGGGCTGGTGCTCCCGGGTGACCTTATCATCGGAGCAGATTCACACACATGCACATATGGCGGTCTCGGCGCATATGCAAGCGGCGTAGGTTCAACCGACCTTGCTTATGCTCTTGCTACAGGCAAGTGCTGGTTTAAGGTCCCAAAGACAGGCAGATTTATATTTGAAGGAAAATTAAATAAATGGGTAGGGGGGAAAGATCTCATCCTCTTTACAATAGGAAAGATAGGTGTAAGCGGTTCTTTATATGAGGCAATGACATTTGCCGGACCGGTTATAGATAAACTCCCGATTGAAGACAGGCTCAGCATGGCGAACATGGCAATAGAAGCAGGCGCAAGGGCAGGTATGGTTGAGCCCGATGAAATCACCCTTAAATACATAACGCCGCGCGCCCAGAGAAAATTCAAAGTCTATAAGTCAGACAAAGACGCAAAGTTTACAGGCAAGTCCGGCCGGTGGAATGTTTCCAAAATGGAGCCGCAGGTTGCATGCCCGTCTTTACCTGAAAATACAAAACCCGTAACAAGCCTTAAAAACATAAGCGTGGACCAGGTTGTGATTGGCTCATGTACAAATGGCAGGATATCTGATTTGAGGGCCGCAGCAAAAATATTAAAAAATAAAAAAGCAAAGTCAAACGTAAGGCTGATCGTGATTCCGGCCACTCAAAAGATATATCTTGAAGCAATAAAAGAAGGCCTTGTTGAGACATTTATTAAAGCGGGCGGAGTATTTACCACCCCTACATGCGGCCCGTGCCTTGGCGGCCACATGGGCATATTGGCAGAGGGGGAGACAGCAGTAGCCACCACTAACAGAAACTTCGTCGGGAGAATGGGCCACTTAAAGAGCAAGGTGTATCTTTCAAATCCTGTAGTGGCAGCGGCAACTGCAATAAAGGGAAAGATCTCTCATCCGGAGGATGTATTGTGATTATAAAGGGGAGGGCCAGGAAGTTCGGGGAAGACGTAAACACCGATGAGATTATCCCGGCCCCATATCTGAATACCACAGACCCCAAGGAACTTGCGGCCCACTGCATGGAAGGTATAAGCAGGGAATTTGCAAAAGACGTAAAAAAAAGCGACATAATCGTCGGCGGCTGGAACTTTGGATGTGGTTCTTCAAGGGAACACGCGCCCCTGGCAATAAAAGGCTCAGGAGTCTCCTGTGTAATAGCCCCGCGCTTTGCAGGCATATTTTTCAGAAACTCCATAAACATAGGTTTACCCATTATAGAGCTTGAAGTGGCAACGAGGGAAGAGGGCAAGAAGAAACTCTCCGAGATCAGCGAAGGGGACGAGCTTGAAATCTATTTTGCCAAAAAAAGAATACATAATTTGACAACAAACAAAAGTTATGGTATAACACCATTCCCTGCATTTTTGCAGGAGATCATAGAAGAAGGCGGGTTAATGAAATGGCTAAAGCAAAAAAAAGAACATACAATATAGCGGTTGTCCCGGGAGACGGGACAGGGCCGGAGGTAGTGAATGAGGCCCTCAAAGTTCTTAAGGCAATAAGTAAAAAGACAGGCTTTAGTTATAAAACAAAGAATTATAGCTACGGGGGAGAGCACTATCTTAAAACTGGTGAAGTATTGCCGGACTCTGCCCTTGATGAGTTCAGAAAACACGATGCAATACTCCTTGGTGCAGTCGGAGACCCGAGGGTAAAACCGGGAATACTGGAGCAAGGGCTCCTTCTCAAGCTTCGCTTCGGACTGGAGCAGTATATAAATCTCCGCCCTGTAAAACTCTATCCGGGTGTGTGGACGCCTGTAAAAGACAAAGGGCCCAAAGACATAGATTTTGTAGTCGTGCGTGAAAACAACGAAGGCCTTTACGTCGGAAAAGGAGAATTTTCCAAAAAGGGTACCAAGGATGAAGTGGCTATACAGGTTTCGCACAACACATATAAAGGTGTGGAGAGATGCTGCAGGTTTGCATTCGAATACGCAAGAAAACGAAACAAGGATAAAAAGGTAACCCTCTGCGGCAAGACCAATGTATTGACCTATGCATGGGATCTCTGGGAAAGGACATTCCACGAAGTTGCAAAAAATTATCCAGACATAAAGACAGATTACACACACGTAGACGCAACATGCATGTGGATGATAAAGAATCCCGAATGGTTCGATGTCATTGTGACAGACAACATGTTCGGCGATATCATCACTGACCTTGGCGCGATGATCCAAGGAGGTATGGGTATTGCAGCCGGAGGAAATCTAAATCCCGAAGGTGTATCCATGTTTGAGCCGATCGGGGGCTCTGCCCCGAAGTACACAGGGAAAAACGTAATAAACCCGCTCGCTGCCATATGTGCGATGCAGATGATGCTCGAACATCTCGGAGAAGACAAGGCAGCCGGCATGGTTGAAAAATCCGTAATGAAGGTAACCGGCACAAAACTAAAGAGCCTCTCAGCAGGCAAGATGGGTTATTCCACAACCCAGGTCGGCAATCTCGTAGTAGAGAATCTATAAGAGGTTAAATATGAAAAAATACAATGTAGCAGTAGTAGGTGTAGGCGCGGTCGGAGTAGAGATGCTGCGCATATTAAAGGAACGCAAGTTCCCTGTAGGAGAACTACGTGTACTTGCGCGCTCAAACCGCGAGATAACCGTGGACAAAGACACCTACCAGGTAAGAAAGATAGACCCCAGTGAATTTGACGGCATAGAGATCGCCCTTTTTGCAGGTACTGAAGGCGAAAAAGGTGCAGCGGTGACCTACGCCCATGAAGCCATAAAGAGGGGCGCGGTTGTCATAGACAATGGCGCAGACTTCAGGATGAAAAAGGACGTGCCCTTAATAGTCCCTGAAATAAACGCAAAAGATGTGAAAAAACACAAGGGCCTGATTGCAAACCCGAATTGCGCAACTATACAGATGGTCGTGGCCCTTAACCCCATACATAAGCTTTCAAAGATCAAAAGGATTATAGTCTCAAGTTATCAGGCAGCCTCAGGCGCCGGAACAAAGGCCGTAGATGAGCTCTTTGATCAGACCAAGGGTATATTAAATGGCAGCGAGGTCTCGCCGCAATATATGGACAAGCAAATCGCCTTTAATGTATTCCCGCACATAGGCGGATTTGGTAAGCTGGACTATACTTCCGAAGAGTGGAAGACTGTAAACGAAACCCACAAGATCATGCACGACGAAAACATCAAGGTATCCACTACTACTGTGCGAGTACCTGTAAAGACCGGCCACTCACAGGCAGTATATCTTGAGACTGCAAAACCTCTTGATATAAAGAAGGTGAGAGCAGCCCTACAAAAAGCACCTGGCGTAAAAGTAATAGACAATCCCAAAGAAAATCTTTACCCTCTGCCAATAGACGCAGAGGGAAAGGACGAAGTCTTTGTAGGCCGCATAAGGCGGGATCCTTTTGTCAAAAATGGCCTCCTGCTCTGGGTTGTCTCAGACAACCTCCGCAAGGGTGCCGCCCTTAACGCAATCCAGATCGCCGAAGAACTTATCTGAATGCGCAATATGAAGGCTGTGAGGCTACTTGCTCGCAGCCTCCTTATAAATATATGGCAGGGTTTTCTCCCTTGAATTTATACAATTTGCTCATTAAAAAAGGGGCCAGGCACAGTAGATAGATAAGGCCTGGCAAGGAATTGCTCATACGCATGTTAATGGAAACCTGCATTTTTTTAATTCGCAAATTGTTAAATTCTACGGTCGAAAACAAGGCTGTCTCACAAGCAGCCTCACAGCCTTGTTTTAAATAGTATATGCGTAATATAAAACTCACCATACAATACGATGGTACGAATTATTGCGGGTGGCAATCGCAGAAAAACGGCATTGCCATTCAGGATGTGATTGAAAAACATCTCAAGAAAATCCTCAATGAAAAAATAAAACTCATCGGCTCAGGAAGAACTGACAGCGGTGTACACGCAAAAGGCCAGATAGCAAATTTTAAAACAAGTTCTAATCTCCCACCGGGAAAAATCAAAAAAGCCATCAATAAAAACCTTCCAAAAGACATTGTTATTACTAAAGCAGTAACGACAAAGGAATCGTTTCACGCCCAATACAGCCCAAAATCCAAATTATATAGATATGCCTTGTCCAGCAAAGACACAATTTCACCTTTTAACCGGAATTACGTTGCAAAGATTCCGTATAAACTTGATTTAGGCATCATGAAGAAAGAAGCAAAAACTCTAAAAGGTAAACATAATTTTTCAGCATTCGAAGGTGCAAGATCAAAAAGGGAAAGTGCAGTACGCTCAATCAAAGACATAAATATAAAAAAGAAAAACGGCTCTGTCTATATAGACATGGAATCAGACGGATTTTTATACAACATGGCAAGAAATATTGCCGGCACCCTGATAGAAATCGGCCGGGGCTACTACAAGCCGGGTGCCATGAAAAAAATACTTAAATCGAAAAACAGAAAAAATGCAGGCCCGACTGCACCGGCAAAGGGCCTGTGTTTAATGAAGGTTAAGTACTGATGAAAAAAGAAAAACCGCACGTATACCACCAGATAGACCGCGAGACCTGGAAATCCCACTGGGGCATGATCATGGCAATGATAGGCACTGCCATTGGCCTCGGTAATATCTGGCGCTTTCCATATCTTTGTGGTAAATACGGCGGGGCGACATTCCTTATCCCTTACATAATACTCCTTTTAGGCGTTGCCATGTTTGCCATGATGTGCGAATGGGTCATGGGCAGGCACACCCGACGGGACCCGTTGGGTGCCTTTGACAAGATAAAGTTTCCGTTTGGCCGGGACATCGGCGCATGGGGCATAATCGGGCCATTCTTTTTATATTCATACTACATAGTCATAACAAGCTGGGTGGTATTTTTTGTATTCGCATCATTTGAAGGCCTGTATTTCGGAAAAGACACACAAGTATTCTTCACAAACTTTCTCTCAAGCAAATGGATATTCGTAGTCCACTTTGCAAGTGTCGCGATTACAAGCGGCATACTTGCCATGGGTGTGCAAAGGGGTATTGAGCGGGCATGTAAGATTATGATCCCGACCCTTTTTGTGCTTTTGGCAATCGTTGCCATAAGAAGCGTTACATTGCCTGGTGCAGGCACAGGGATAGAGTTTTACATGCGCCCTCGCTGGGAAGGCCTTGTTAACCCTGAAACATGGATTGCGGCATTGGGACAGGTATTTTTTACATTAAGTCTTGGCATGGGTGCGATGCTCATGTACGGCTCATACTTAAAAGACGAATGGGGGATACCGTCAAACGCAATAGCCATAACACTTGGCAACACTTCAAGTAGCATCCTCGCAGGCTTTGCGATTTTCCCGGCGGCATTTGCATTAGGGTTCGGTCACATTGTAAGCGGCAGTGAATCCATCGGATTAACATTTTTTGTCCTTCCCAAGATTTTTGAGGTTATGCCCGGAGGGCATTTCTTCGGAGGATTATTCTTTATACTTTTAACCTTCGGCGCATTCTCAAGCGCCATAAGCATCCAGGAACCCGCAATCGCGTGGCTCAAAGACGAAGTAGACTGGTCCAGAAGAAAGAGCGCTATTCTTACAGGTATTATTCTCTGGATTATGGGCCTACCGTTTATACTGAACGGATTTGTAACAGGCGGGCTCGGTATAAAGCTTGCACTTCTCTCAAAGATGGATCTTGTCATCGCGCAGATGGCGATTCCGATATTCGGAATCCTCGCCATTATTGCGGTGGGCCACTTCATGGGGGAGAAGGGCTTCCACGAAATCAACAAAAACGCAAAGACAAAACTCGGCAATTGGGTAAAGCCATGGATCAAGTACGTCGTACCCTCATTTGTATTTTTGATATTCCTGTTTACGCAGATAAAGATCCTGCAGGATGCAGGCAGGATCCCTACAATCATACCATCGAAAGAGATCAGCTTCAGCCCAGTAGGCATGACACCCATGACCTACGTAATGATAGGCCTCATATGCGTCGTTTTCTGGGGCGGCTTCATATATACGACAGCCCGCGTCCTGATCATCGAGAAGAAGAAAGAAAAGGGGGCCAGGTAATATGGATATATCAATCCTTGCAAACGCAAAATTCGGCTGGGTCTTCATCTGGTCCGAAATCCTCATCCTCTACATACTCTTCCTCATCATCCACCGCATCGCCGAAAAACACGGTAAGAAATAACCTCCCATAAGTATCGAGGCTTAGCCTCGATACATGCTAGATTCAAGTTGCTAACGCAACAATTCACAAAATCGTTCATGTGGCGT
>CAYVIU010000012.1:0-221 GCA_964451625.1 uncultured Planctomycetia bacterium
GAGGATTACCGTGAACTTTCATATGAGCTTGTGCCGGAGAAGCAAGAGGAAATCCCCGCCCAATAAAAAATGTCAAAAACAGTAGATCTAATCCATTTAAAGACAAATCAGTCAGGTATGGTTGTGCGCCTTGACGGAGGCCATGAATTCCGGCGTAAGATTGAGAGCCTGGGCATACGTAAAGGAAAGAAGATAACCAAAAAGAGCGCGCATTTCTGGAA
>CAYVIU010000012.1:276-17742 GCA_964451625.1 uncultured Planctomycetia bacterium
CAAGGTAGGCAACATGACAGTGGCAATAGGCCATGGAATGGCATCCAAGATTTTTATAGAGGTTCAGAAATGAGAAATATCCTCCTGATGGGCAATCCCAATGTAGGCAAGAGCGCGATCTTCTCACGCCTTACAGGCGCAAGGGTCATCATCTCCAATTATCCGGGTACCACAGTTGAGTTTACTCAAGGCTATACCAGGATCCGGGGAGAGAAGACCAGCATCATCGATGTGCCGGGTGTATATGCGCTGGATGTAGCGAGCAAGGCCGAAGAGGTCGCTGTGAACATGCTCCAGAAGGGCGGCGTTGTAATAAATATTATTGATGCCACAAGGCTTGAACGCAGTTTATATCTTACACTGGAGCTTATTGAACGCGGTATTCCCGTAATTGCCGCACTTAACATGTGGGATGATACAAAGCACCAGGGCATTGAAATCGATATTCAAAAACTTGAAAAGGCCTTAGGTATACCTGTAATACCAACATGCGGGCTTACTGGAGAAGGCATAAAAGGGCTTTTAGAGAGGCTTCCTGAAGCAGGGCCTCAGAAAAAAAGAGGGCTTACCCCTGATCAAAGATGGAAAGAGATCGGCCACATAACAGATGATGTCCAGAGACTTCACCACCGGCATCATACGCTCATTGAGCGAATTGAGGATATAAGCATCAGGCCCATGACAGGGCTTCCGATAGCAGCCGGGATACTTTTCCTTATGTTTAAGATTGTGAGATTCATAGGAGAGGGGCTTATAACTTACGTGCTCGATCCCCTGTTTAATAACTTTTACTATCCGTTTATTGTGAATAATTTTAGCGGGATTTCTTCGGATCTCGTGAGGAACCTTCTTCTTGGCACAACGCCGAAGATCATGGAATCATTCGGTGTGCTTACAACAGGCATATACGTCCCCATTGTGGTGGTGCTTCCCTATATAATTTCGTTTTATTTTGTTTTAAGCTTTTTAGAGGATTTAGGGTATCTGCCGCGCCTTGCTGTTATGCTTGACAACCTGCTTCACAGGGTCGGGCTTCACGGATATGCATCTATACCCGTAATATTAGGGCTGGGATGCAAGGTCCCTTCCATACTCGGAACAAGGATTTTAGAAAATAGGCGTGAAAAAGTCATTGCACTTGCACTTACTCTTATGGTCGCCCCGTGCATGCCCCAGACCGCTATGATTATAAGCCTCGTAGGAAGGCACGGGGGAAAATATCTGGCAATTGTTTTTGGAACCCTCATATTTACCGCCGGCGGCATAGCATTTATTTTACACAAGATTATGAAGGGCGAGGCCCCTCCGATAGCCATAGAGATACCGCCCTACAGGCTGCCCAGGGCCGGGACATTCTTTAAAAAATTATGGATGCGTACACGCGGATTCCTGCTTGAGGCAATCCCTCTCATAATACTCGGTATCTTTGTGATAAACCTTCTCGATACCTTCGGGTTTATTGAAGTGCTGGCCAATATCTTTGGCGCCCCCATGAAATACATCCTGGGCCTTCCGAAGGAAACTGTTTCGGTTGTGGTTTTAGGGTTCTTGAGAAAAGATATTTCGATCGCACTCCTTGAGCCGTTCGGCCTCAGCATAAAACAGCTTATAGTAGCAAGTGTATTTTTGGTGTTGTACCTGCCGTGCCTTGCAACATTTACTATTTTGATAAAGGAACTGGGGCTTAAAGATTCCCTTAAAATTGTAGGCCTCACGCTTCTGGCAGCACTTGTTGTAGGCGGGGCATTGAACGTTATAATTTAATAAAGAGGTCAGGTATGGCTGATGAATTGAGGGTTTTATATATAACCGCCGCATCAATAGGTTTTTTCCATACCCTTTTCGGGCCGGATCATTATCTCCCCTTTATTGTAATGGCGAGGGCAAGGGAATGGTCTCCGGCAAAGACAGCCCTTATTACATTTCTTTGCGGGTTGGGCCATGTATTAAGCTCAGTTGTCCTCGGTATAATAGGCATAGTCCTGGGCGTGGCTGTTTTTAAACTTGAGGCATTTGAATCTATCAGGGGAAACCTTGCCGGGTGGGCATTGATAGGATTTGGTTTTGCCTATTTTGTCTGGGGAATACGGCAATTGGTGAAGAATAAACCGCACAGGCACAGCCATATCCACGGCGAGGAAAATAAACATATGCACGTTCATGCACATACCCATGAACATGCCCACGTTCATACCAAAAAAGGCAAAGCCAACATAACCCCGTGGGTCCTTTTCACGATTTTTATACTGGGCCCGTGTGAGCCGCTTATTCCTATATTGATGTATCCGGCAGCCAAGATGAGCATGGCCGGCCTTATAGGCGTTACTTTTGTTTTTGGCTCTGTGACTATTTTGACCATGCTCGGTGTAGTGATGGTTTCAGGCCTGGGTATAAACCTCATTCCTCTTGGCAGGCTTGAGCGATACGGCCACGCACTTGCAGGGGCAGCAATACTCCTCTGCGGGGTTGCAATACAACTTTTGGGGCTTTAAAAAGGATGAATCTAAACCTCTATAAGATATATCTAAAAGCAGCATTAACTATAAGTATATTCATCGGTATACTCCTTATAATTGACGTATCAGCCACCAGCACGTTATTTGATGAAGATGGCGTGATGGAACTTACGCAGGTTGCCATTGGGGTGGTTTCGATGATGGCCGCACTGATCCTGGCAGTTAAAGGCTATATAGGAAAGAAGGTCTGGAAATTCTGGCTGGGCCTTTCAGGGCTTTCATTTTTATATATAGGAGAGTCTTTGAGCTGGGGTGAGAGGATCTTTGATCTTAAAATGCCCGTGGTGGCAGGGGTTACCTTTGATGCGCTGCATGACATATTAGCAGTAAGCATAGGAATAATAAAAAAGACAAGGGATTTTATAATCGACACAGGTATCCTGGATCCCAAGTCCATTGCAATAATACTGGGTTCTTTCATAGGAATAGCCGCAATTATATATATCTCCGTAAAAATTATTGTAAAACGAAAAAAAGAAATCTCAGACTTTTTTAAGGTAAATCTCAGAAAACCGCCCTTTGGATTTTTATTCATAGCCATCATTTTGATATTAGTAGCAATGATTATTGACGAGGACAACCTTGTCGGCTTCCCTCATAAGGAGATAGTTGATGAGGGCCTGGAACTTCTGGCAATCGTGGCATTTTTGTTTTCCTGTATATGCGGCTTCATCGGAAAGAGATGGGGATTTGCCAAAAATAAGAGTTTGTAGTATAATATAGGTCTTGCGGAGATACCATGGAAACGAAACAGAAAAAAATATCCCTCTCAAAACAGATAGAGGCCCTTACAAAGATAAGCTCAGCAATTACCTCCGAAAGCTATTTAGAGGATATATTAAGGCTCATTGTCACTGTGACGGCTGAAGTAATGAAATCCAAGATATGCTCCCTCATGCTCTTAAATGAGAAAAATGAGCTTGTCATACGCGCAACACAGAGTGTGAGCGATGAGTATAATAAAAAACCTTCACTAAAAGCCGGGGAAGGCATTGCAGGCAAGGTTGTAAAAGAGAAAAAGCCTATCACCATATATGATGTCAAAAAAGAAACCGAGTATAAATACCGCAGTATAGCAAAAAAAGAGGGGCTTGGGTCTTTGTTGTGCGTCCCCTTAACAGTAAAGGGGAAAGTGACCGGTGTGTTGAACAGCTATACTACAAAACCCCATAAGTTTACCAAGAATGAAATAAATATATTAAAATCAGTCGCAAGCCAGGCAGCCATAGTTATTGAAAATTTCAAGCTCGTGGTCCAGTCCAAGGTTATTAAAGAAGAGCTTGAGACAAGGAAGGCGGTTGAGCGCGCCAAGGGAATATTAATGAAAGACGAAGGCCTCACCGAAGAAGGGGCATTCCGCAGGATCCAGAAATTCAGCATGGACAATCGCAAGCCCATGAGAGAAGTGGCCGAGGCAATAATACTGGCACAGAGCTTGAAGACAAAAGAGTAGGAGGAAGAAGTGAGCGGAGTTTTCGGGGTAATAACAAAGAAAGATTGCTTTAAAGACCTTTTATACGGCATTGATTATCACAGCCATCTGGGAACCGAGTTCGGCGGCATGGCTGTTGCGGGCGATGAGATCCAGAGAAGCATTCATAATATAAGCCAGACACAGTTCAAATCAAAGTTTTATGAAGAGAAAAGAGAGCTTAAGGGTAACCGCGGCATAGGCGTAATAAGCGACAGGGACGAACAGCCCATATTCCTAAATTCAAAATTTGGCCCATTTGCCATATGCACCACAGGCCTTCTCGAAAATGCCGAAGAGCTGATAAGCCACCTGCATAAAAGCGGACTTTCTCTGAGTGAAGTAACAGACGGCATCGGAAACTACACTGAAATCATAGCTAAACTCATAAGCCAGGGAAATACTATAGTAGAGGGCATAGAACACATGTCCTCAAAGATAAAAGGCTCTGCATCTCTGCTTATACTCCATAAAGACGGCATATACGCTGCCCGCGACCGTTTTGGTTATACACCGCTGACCATAGGCGAAAGAAACGGTGACTGGGCTGTCACATCAGAGACGAGCGCCTTTCCAAACACAGGCTTTAAGATAAAGAAACCTCTTCAACCAGGCGAGATTATTCTTATTACCGAAACCGGCATAAAGCAGATTCGCGGCGGCAAGGATGTGAACCAGATATGCACTTTCTTATGGATATATACAGGCTTTCCGGCAGCTACCTATGAAGGTATAAATGTAGAACAGGTCCGCGAAAGATCCGGTGCGTTTCTTGCAAAAAGAGACAATATAAAGCCTACGGTTGTTTCAGGGGTGCCTGATTCAGGCGTTGCGCATGCCATAGGTTATGCCATGGAGTCCAAGGTCCCCTACAGGAGGCCGCTTGTTAAATATACTCCGGGTTATGGCCGTTCCTACACACCTCCAAGCCAGGAGGTAAGAGACCTGGTTGCGAAGATGAAGCTTATACCGATACATGATATTATAAAGGGGCAGAAAATAGTGGTTTGCGAAGATTCGATTGTAAGAGGCACACAGCTCAAAAACTTTACTATACAAAAGTTATGGGAAAACGGCGCAGAAGAGATCCATGTAAGGCCTGCATGCCCGCCGCTCATGTTCCCATGTAAATTCTGCCTTTCCACAAGATGCATTGATGAGCTGGTTGCACGTAAGGCAATAAAGGATATCGAGGGAAAAGACATCGAAGATGTCTCGGAATACTGCGATCATAAGACTGAAAAATACAAAAAGATGGTGGATTGGATAAAAAAGGACCTGGATGTAACCAGTCTGCGTTATCAGACTGTAGATGACATGGTAGAAGCCGTGGGGCTTCCCAAAGAGAAGCTCTGTTTATACTGTTGGAACGGGAACTGCAGGGCAAAAGGAAACATATAAAGAAGACGAAAGGAGAAAAAATGGTAGAGATAGGTGAATTCAACGGAAGACCGGTAATAATCTTGAGAAGAGCAGAGGGTGATAAATACCCGTTTACTTTTGGCCTCAGCAAGGCCAGGCTGATACTCGAGAACATTAAGGAAATCGAGAAGTTCGTAGCTGAAAACGACAAGTAATAGCTTTTTGACAAAATGATACTTGTCTGACGCCTTTTTCTCTCTTAAAGAAGGAGGAAGGATATGAGAGTGACTGTAAAGTATATGCTTCGCCCGGTAGCTCACTGCAAAGAGGGCTGCGGTATACGGTCCCGGGCATGACATTAAACTGCCCGTTTTTAAATATTTTTTTTCTTGACAATTACCAGGGAAGATATATAATCAAATTTGTGATACAGTACTATTGTCTTACGGGACAAAGACGTTCCTGCAGAGGGAACGTCTTTTTTTATCTTTAAATGGGGGAAATATGAGCCTGGCAAAGGTTGATGACATCTTAAAAAGAAGAAAAGCTGCCTCAAGTGAGCTGATTGAGATACTGCAGGATATACAGGCAGCGTATAATTATCTGCCGGAAGAGGCATTGAGGCATGTATCCCAGACATTAGAGATACCCGTTATAGAGGTGTTCAGGGTGGCCAATTTTTACAAGGCATTCACCCTCAAACCCCGCGGCAAACATCTGGTTACAGTATGCATGGGCACGGCCTGCCATGTAAGAGGGGCACCCAAGATTGCGGACGAGATACTGGGGCTTCTCAATATCAGGGCCGGCGAGACCACAGAAGACGGCAATTTTACGGTAGAGGCGGTAAATTGTTTAGGCGCATGTGCCCTGGGACCGGTGGTGATATTGGATGGCAAGTATTATGACCATATGACCGGGGGAAAATTACGCACTTTGATAGAGAAGATTAGTAAAAAAAAGTAGAAAGAGGACAAGGGTTTAATGACTAAGTCGATACCTGTTAAAAAATTTAAAACTGTTCAAGACGAGAAAAAGACTGCAAACGAAGGCAATGTAACTACTGTTATTATATCTTCAGGTACATGCGGCCAGGCTTGCGGTTCCTTAAATCTTATAAATACGTTTAGAAACGAGCTTAAAAAACATAAACTTGAAAACAGGACTAAACTGCGCATTACAGGCTGTCATGGTTTTTGCGAACAGGAACCTCTTATAGTTATCGAACCGGACAATATTTTTTATTGTCGTGTAAAGCCTGAAGATGCCGCTGAAATTATATCGGAAACCCTCGATAAAGATAAGGTTATAGAAAGGCTGTTATACCAGGATCCCGTTTCAGGTAAAAAGATTACGAGGGAAAAGGACATCCCCTTTTATAAAGCCCAGGATCGCGCTGTTCTCGGACAGAATAAGCTGGTTGACCCGTGCAATATAAATGACTATACGGCCATCGGCGGCTATTCGGCTATTAAAAAAGTTCTGGAGTCTATTAAGCCTGATCAGGTCATAGAAGAGATTAAAGCCTCAGGCCTCAGGGGCCGCGGCGGCGGAGGATTTCCCACGGGAAGGAAGTGGGACTATTGCCGCAGGGCCGAAGGCGATTCCAAGTATGTAATATGCAACGCTGACGAGGGCGACCCGGGCGCCTATATGGACAGGAGTATCCTTGAGGGAAACCCTCATGCAGTAATCGAGGGCATGCTCATAGGGGCCTTTGCCATAGGCGCGCCACATGGCTATATATATGTAAGAAACGAATATCCACTCGCAGTGAAACATGCAAAGAAGGCGGTCGAAGAGGCCGAGAAGCAGGGTTTCCTGGGCAAAAATATACTTGGGACAAATTTTTCATTTGATATAAAGATAGCCAGGGGCGGAGGCGCCTTTGTATGCGGAGAATCCACCGCCCTTATGGCGTCTTTAGAAGGAAAGGTCGGAGAGCCAAGGCCAAAGGATGTGCATACAACAGACAAGGGGTTTGAGGACCTCCCCACAAATCTGAATAATGTGGAGACCTGGGCAAACGTACCCTCCATTATTAACAAAGGCGCGGCCTGGTTTTCCTCAAAAGGCACAAAGATGAGCAAGGGGACAAAGATCTTTGCCCTGACAGGCCAGATAAGAAACACCGGCCTCGTAGAAGTAGACATGGGCACCCCTTTAAACAGGATTATCTATGAAATAGGCGGCGGTTCTGCTACCGGGAAAAAGATTAAGGCAGTCCAGACAGGCGGCCCCTCCGGCGGATGTTTGCCTGAAAGGCTTTTTGACCTTCCTGTGGATTTTGAGGCGTTGAGTGAAGCAGGTTCTATGGTGGGATCCGGAGGCATGGTAGTAATGGATGAGTCAACATGCATGGTGGATATCGCCAAATATTTTTTAAAGTTCCTTATAGATGAATCGTGCGGCAAATGTGTCCCCTGCAGGATTGGCCTGAGCCGCATGCTTGAAGTGATAAATGATATTACGGAAGGCAGGGGCACAAAAGAGAAACTCGAGCTCCTTAAGGATACGGCCGAAACAGTCTCTATCGGCTCATTATGCGCCCTGGGTAAAACAGCGCCAAACCCTGTGCTTTCTACAATTAAATATTTTTATCCGGAGTATGAGGCGCATGTAGACCAAAAGCACTGCCCGGCAGGGGTGTGCAGGGAATTGATACATTATTCCGTTGAAATGTCTAAGTGTAAAAGCTGCGGGCTATGCCTGAAGGCCTGCCCTCACAAAGCTGTTATAAAGAAAGAAAAGACATATAGTATTAACGATAAGGTCTGCCAGAAATGCGGGATATGCAAAGAGGCCTGCAAATTTGACGCAATCATTGTAAAATAAACCCGGCAGCAAAGATGTTGCTGAGCATGGAGGCATAGATGCCCGAATATGTAACACTGACTGTTGACGGGGCCCGTCTCAGGGTTCCGAAAGGCACATCGGTTCTGGATGCGGCCTTGGATTACGGGATATGTATCCCGCATCTTTGTCATGTACGCGGCCTTACCCCTATAGGGGCCTGTCGTGTCTGCATTGTGGAAGTGATTAAGAACAAGAGATCAAAAGTTACTGCTTCCTGCACGCTGGAGGCAGAAGAAGGAATGGTAGTACTTGCTCATTCTGAAAAGATCCTTAAGGCAAGAAAAAATATAGCGGAGATGCTCGTCGCGGAAGCGCCGAATTCACGGGCCGTGCAGGATATTGCAGTCAGGTGCGGTGTTAAAAATGTGCGCTACCCGTTCCGCAGAAAAAATTGTGTTCTCTGCGGCCGCTGCGTGCGGGCATGCGATGAGTTGTGGCGGTCTAAATCCCTGGGCTTTGTAGGCCGCGGGACCGAACGCCATGTTATGCTGCCGTTTGATAAACGGCCGGACTTTTGCAAGAGATGTAATGCATGTATAGATCTTTGTCCAATGACGATTACACCCTGCCCAGGACCTATGAAAA
Organism: uncultured Planctomycetia bacterium; assembly: GCA_964451625.1. Taxonomy (GTDB): domain Bacteria; phylum Omnitrophota; class Gorgyraeia; order JABMRJ01; family CAYVIU01; genus CAYVIU01. The sequence continues at coordinate 9,067 of CAYVIU010000012.1, forward strand.
AGGGCGAAGAGGCCCTTTGCGGATTGTGCGAATCACAGCTTTCAATGGCTGAATGGACTCCCGATAGCTGTGTAGATTGTAGGCTCGGAGAGGGGTTTAATTGTATAAGAAGCAAAGCATAAAAAAACGAAAGATAACAAGGAGGACCTAAAATGAATTTACGACGACCAAACGCAAATGACGTGACTCAGACAGCGAACAGGTCCAGGGATGTTGCCCCTTCATCAGGTATATGTACGCGTTGTGTTGACGGCTGCAGAGGCAACTGCGAGGTTTTCAAGGCCAGCTTCAGGGGCCGCGAGGTAATCTATCCCGGGCCATTCGGTGAAATAACTGCGGGCGGAGATAAAGACTACCCGGTAGATTATTCCCACATTAATATTCAGGGATATGCCATGGGCGCAAAGGGGCTTCCCAAGGGCGTAACAGGTACCCCTGACACAGCCATATTTCCAAGCGTGAATACAGAGACAAATTACGGCTGGACGAAAAAGGTAAAAATGAGACTTCCTGCTTTCACAGGGGCACTCGGTTCCACAGAGATAGCCAGAAAGAACTGGGAACATTTTGCTATAGGCGCGGCTATCTCGGGCGTGACCCTGGTTTGCGGTGAAAACGTCTGCGGTATTGACCCGGCGCTTGAACTGGATTCAAACGGAAAAATCAAAAAGGCACCGGACATGGACCGAAGGATAGAGACCTACAGAAAATTCCATGAAGGCTACGGAGAAATCCTGGTGCAGATGAACGTTGAAGATACGCGCCTGGGTGTTGCCGAATATGTAAGGAAAAAACACAACCTGGAAACCATTGAGCTTAAATGGGGCCAGGGCGCAAAGTGCATAGGCGGAGAGATAAAGGTAAAGAGCCTTGAGAGGGCGCTGGAACTCAAGAAGCGCGGGTATATCGTCACCCCTGACCCTACAGTAACATCTGTCCAGAAGGCATATAAGGCGGGTGCTATCAGGGAGTTTGAGCGCCATTCCCGTCTCGGGTTTGTAACCGAAGAGGATTTCTTCAAGGAAATCAAGCGCCTGAGAGACCTCGGCTTTAAGAGAATAACCTTAAAGACCGGTGCATATCCGATGAGAGAACTTGCCATGGCAATAAAGTATTCCTCCATGGCAGAAATAGACCTTCTCACAATAGACGGCGCCCCGGGCGGAACAGGCATGAGCCCGTGGAGAATGATGGAAGAGTGGGGTATACCGACCTTCTATCTGCAGGCTATGACCTATGAAATTTGCGAGAAACTGAAGGCAAAAAAGATGCGCGTTCCGGATCTGGCGATTGCCGGCGGGTTTTCCACAGAAGACCACATCTTCAAGGTACTGGCAATGGGCGCCCCGTACGTAAAGGCAGTATGTATGGGAAGGGCCTTTATGATTCCCGGAATGGTCGGTAAGAATATCGGCTACTGGATTGAGGGCAAAGACCTTCCAAGCACCGTTTCCCGGTATGGAAAGGTCCCTGAGGAAATCTTTGTCTGCTATGACGAACTTGCAGAGAAATATGGCAGCAAAATAAAGGAAATCCCTCTGGGAGCCATAGGCATATACAGCTTCAGCCAGAAACTCAAAGTAGGCCTGCAGCAGCTTATGGCCGGATCGAGAAACTTCAGCCTTCCGACTATTTCCCGGAAGGATGTAACATCTCTTACTGAAGACGCCGCAAAGATCTCGGGTATCCCTTATATAATGGATGCCTACCGCAAAGAGGCGGACGAAGTCCTTAACAGCTAATAAACAAAGCAGTTACGTAAAAACTGAAGAACGTAAATAGGCGGGGGATAACCCCCCGCCTATGATTTTTTAAAAAGAATCTTTATTCTACCCCTTGACAATGTGTACATAATATGGTACACTTTGTATTGCTAAGAAGGAGGATAAAATGGCTGTGTATTCGGTTTCGATAAGGGAGTTAAGGCCAAGGCTGCCGGAGGTTGTGGCTGATGTATCCGAGAATATGACCAGGTATGTAATAACCAAGAGGGGAAAGCCATCCTGTGTTATTATAAGCACCGATGACTATGATTGTCTTGTGGAAAGCCTGGGATTGCAGTCTGACTGGAAGCTGATGAAGGAACTCACTGATTCTAAAGGTGATTCTAAGAAGACCGGGCCATACAGGCTTGACGATATAAGGAAGGGGCTTTAAAAATTGGCTGATATAAAACTGTCTAAAAGTGCGGAGACCTCCTACAAAAGGCTTTATGAAGAGGCGAGAAACGTTTTTTCATATATAGACAAGGCCCTGGAGAAACTTAAAAGGGATCCGCGCTCCGGTGTAAAGCTGGCAGGCAAATTAAAGGGGGTATATTCTTTATCAGTAGGCAATAATAAAATAATTTATGAAATTAAAAACAAGGATGTATTGGTTCATTCAATTGAGGTGCCTTTTATAAATAAAGTACCTACAAAAGCAGGGAGGCCGAGCATGAAACCCAGAACTGTAAACGATGTTTTAAAATTCGTAAAGGAAAACAAGATAAAGTTTATCAAGCTGTGGTTTACTGATGTCCTGGGATTTTTAAAAGGCATGGTGATCACTGATGATGAACTTGATAAGGCCATGAAAGAAGGGATGGGCTTTGACGGTTCTTCCATTGAAGGCTTTGCAAGGATCGAGGAATCCGACATGCTTGCATTGCCTGATCCTTCCACGTTTGAAATTATTCCTTCCGAATCAGAAGAGATACCGAGTGCGCGCATGTTTTGTGATATATGCGCGCCTGACGGAACGCCTTATAAAGGAGACCCGCGGTTTATATTAAAGAAGATGCTTAAAAAGGCCGAAGGCATGGGATATAAGTTCTATATAGGCCCGGAACTCGAATATTTTTATTTCAAAAGCTCAAAGGTCCCCGAGCTTATGGATACAGGCGGCTATTTTGACCTTAATCCGATTGATACGGCAAGCTCTTTAAGGAACGAGACTATACTCATCTTGAAGCAGATGGGAATAAATGTTGAATACAGCCATCATGAAGTTTCCCCGTCGCAGCACGAAATCGATCTTAAGTACGATGACGCCTTAAAAATGGCCGATACCGTCATGACTTATCGTCTCGTCGTGAAAGAAGTTGCGAGGAAAAAGGGTTTGTACGCCACATTTATGCCGAAACCTGTTTACGGAATGAATGGAAGCGGCATGCACGTACATATGTCGCTTTTTGACGTGAAAAAAGATAAAAACATCTTTTATGAGCGCAGTGACAAGTATCATTTCTCGGATACAGGCAAAAAGTTTATCGCAGGGCTGCTCAAACATGCCCGGGAAATAACCGCTGTAACAAACCAATGGGTAAACTCTTATAAGCGCCTTGTGCCCGGCTATGAAGCGCCTGTGTATGTATGCTGGGCGCATGTAAACAGGTCCGCCCTTATACGCGTGCCTGCCATAAAACCCGAAAAAGAAAAGGGGACCAGGCTTGAATACCGTTCGCCCGACCCCGCCTGCAACCCGTATCTTGCATTTGCGGTCATGCTTGCGGCAGGCCTGGAAGGCATAGAAAAAAATTATAAACTGGGTGAGCCTGCAAAGGACAACATTTATCACATGGGGCAAAAAGAGCGCGAAACCGCAGGCATAGCCTCATTACCGGAGGACCTTCTCGAGGCCATAAAACTTACAGAAAAAAGCTCTTTCGTTAAAGAGGTTTTAGGCGATGAGTTATTCGACTATTTTATCAGGAACAAGCGCATGGAATGGAACGAGTATAAGCAGCAGCTTTCGCATTATGAAATTAATAAGTACTTGCCTATTCTATAACGGACACTATAATATAATCCTATGAGCGGCATTGCGGGTGTATGTAATTTTAACGGAATACCGGTAAATAAAGACCAGATTCAGGCGATGATAGCGCCCTTGAAGCATCGCGGGCCGGATGGTGAAGGAATTTTTGTCTCAGGCAGCGTTGGATTGGGCCACAAGAGGCTCAGCATCATAGATATCAAGACCGGCCGCCAGCCCATATCAAACGAAGACGACTCAATACATATAGCCCACAGCGGGGAGATATATAACTTCCCTGAGCTGAGGGCCGAACTTGCCGCGAAAAATCATCGTTTCAAAACACACTCCGATTCAGAAACCATACTGCACCTTTATGAGGAAATGGGCACTTCCTGCGTTAATCGGCTCAGGGGGACCTTTGCTTTCGCCATCTGGGACGCAAAAAGAGAAAGGCTTTTTCTGGCGAGAGACAGGGTCGGATATAAACCCCTCAATTATTTTTATGACGGCAAAAACTTCTATTTTGCCTCAGAAATAAAATCCATCCTGGAATGCGGCACCAAAAGAGAAATTGATTTTAAATCCCTTGATTATTACTTAACGTACGGCTACACCCCCAGCCCCGAAACCATATTTAAAGGCATAAAAAAATTACCGGCTGCCCACATTTTAGTATTTGATAAAAACGGCACAAAGATTGAGCAATTCTGGCAGCTCAGATACACGCCGAAGAAAAAGATATCATTAAACCAGCTTGAAGAAGAGGCCACAGGTCTTATAAAAGAATGTATTAAGATAAGACTGGCCGGTGAGGTACCCCTGGGCGCATTTTTAAGCGGGGGGATAGACTCCAGCGCTGTTGTAGCCTTTATGAGCGAGATTACAACCAAGCCTATCAAGACCTTTACAATCGGTTTTCAGGACCAGGATTATACTGAAATCAAATATGCCCGCCAGATTGCCCAAAGATTTCACACAGAACATCACGAATTTATGGTTAAACCCGAAACACTGAAAGTGCTGCCAAAGCTCGTCTGGCATTACAATGAGCCTTTTGGCGATTCCTCTTCTTTGCCCACTTATTACGCTGCAAAAGAGGCCCGTCCCTATATTAAGGTCGCTTTAAACGGAGACGGCGGGGATGAATCTTTCGCAGGCTATGAGAGGTACAAAGGAGTTAAAATCAGCCGCCTTTTTGAAAAAGTACCGCCCGGGCTTTTAAAATCTATAGGGCAGGGAATAGGAAAATTAAGCGGCCTTTCCCCGAGCAGGAACTACCAGAGCTACATAAGATATGCCAGCAATTTCCTGGTCAGCATGTATGAAAAACCAAACCTCTTTGAGAGATATTCAAGCTGGATGGACTTTTTAAAAGATGACGAGAAAGAGGGGCTTTACACTGATCAGATGAAAGAACTGGTAAAGGGATCAAACCCTAAAAACTTTTTATTAAATAAATTTAAAAATGCAGATGCCGGCAATATCGTGGAGAAGATAATCGCCACAGAGCTTGCGACCTCGGCAGTTGATGATTTGATGGTAAAGATGGAAATCGCCAGTACGGCAAATTCCCTTGAAGCCCGCGGCCCGTTTCTGGATCACCACCTTATGGAGTTTATGGCGTCGGTGCCGCTTGATTTTAAGCTTAAAGGGATGACTTCCAAGTATCTCCTCAAGAAAATTTTATCAAAAAGGGTGCCGCAGAACCTGCTCCACAGAAAAAAGACGGGTTTTGGCGTACCCGTAGGAAGATGGTTTAAAAATGAGATGAAGGATTATGTATATGATCTTCTCCTGGAGAGAAAATCATTAAAAAGAGGCTATTTTAAAGGTGAATATATAAAGAAACTTCTCGATGACCATGTTTCGGGCAGGAAAGACCACAAAAACGCCATCTGGGCGCTTCTCAATTTTGAACTATGGCACAGAATATTCATAGAAAAAGAATCAATCTAACCTACGACTGCATTGTAGTAGGGGCAGGGCATGCAGGGACTGAGGCCGCGCTTTCCGCATCCCGTATGGGGTGTAAGACCGCTCTTGTTACGATGAATCTTAAAACCCTCGGCCATCTTTCATGCAACCCTGCCATAGGCGGCATAGGCAAGGGCCAGCTTGTAAAAGAGATCGATGCCACCGGCGGCGAAATGGCAAAGGCGGCCGACTATGCCGGCATACAATTCCGCATCTTAAATTCTTCAAAAGGCCCTGCGGTCCATTCCTCGCGCGCGCAGCAGGACAGGACGCGCTATAAAAAATACATAAAAAGAGTCCTCCGTGCCCAGAAGAACCTTACACTGATAGAGGCCAAGGTCACCGGCCTCCTGGTAAAAAACAAAACAATCTCCGGAGTAAAAACTGATACCGGAGAAACAATAAAGGCAAAAAAGGTCATAATTTCCCCGGGCACATTCCTGAACGGCCTTATCCACATCGGCCTTAAGAATCATCCGGGAGGGAGGATAGGAGAACCCTCTGCCCCGGAACTGTCAGAGTCTTTGAAGAAGTTGGGATTTAAGGTCCTGCGCTTTAAGACAGGCACATGCGCCCGTTTGGACGGAAGGACGATTGACTTTTCAAAATTGCAAATTCAGAAAGGAGATGCCAGTCCTGTACCATTTTCTTTTTCTACAAGAAAACTAATAAAAAAACAAGTTCCCTGCTATATTACATATACAAATAAAAACACGCACGAAATTATACAATCCGGGCTTGATAAGTCCCCTTTATATAGAGGTGTGATAACGGGCACAGGCGTAAGATACTGCCCTTCAATTGAAGACAAGGTCGTAAAATTTTCCGGGAGAGAGCGTCATCAGATATTTTTAGAGCCCGAGGGCCTTGATACGCATGAATATTATCCGAATGGCCTCTCGACGAGTCTGCCCGAGGACATTCAACTTAAATTTATGCGTTCCATAAAGGGCCTGGAAAAAGTGAAGCCAGCAAAGATCGGCTACGGAATAGAGCACGATCTTGTTGACCCGACACAGCTCTATCCCACCCTTGAGACAAAGCTCATAAAGAACTTATACCTGGCCGGCCAGATAAACGGCACCACCGGATATGAAGAGGCTGCCGCGCAGGGGCTTATCGCAGGTATAAATGCGGCGTTAGGCGTAAAAGGGAAAAATCCTCTTGTCCTGGACCGCTCAACAAGCTATATAGGTGTGTTAATCGATGACCTTGTAACAAAAGGGACGGCCGAGCCCTACAGGATGTTTACTTCGCGCGTTGAATACCGTCTGCTTATTCGCGAAGACAATGCAGACATACGTCTTAGTAAGATCGGATTTGACCTGGGCCTTATATCCAAAAAGGATTATAATACAACGAATCGGAAAGAAAGAAACATTAGTTCCGGAGCGGAGATCTTAAAAAATACAAAGTTGACACCTACAGAAAAAACAAACCGGATTCTTAAAAGAATAGGCACCACACCCCTTGTAAAGGCCATGACAGCCGCAGAGGTTTTAAAACGGCCCGGCCTTACACTTAAAAAACTGAAAAAGGCCTTTAAATTTAATATACCGGATAGATACCTCTACCATATTGAAATAGAAATAAAGTATTCAGACTTTATAGACAGGCAGATCCAGGAAGTAAAACGCTTTAAAAACCTTGAAAAGATAAAGATACCGGAGGACTTCAATTATAATAAACTACCCAGCCTTTCAAAGGAGATAAGGGAGAAGCTTGTTGCATCAAGGCCGGTTTCCCTGGGACAGGCAAGCCGCATTTCGGGGATAACGCCTGTGAGCCTCTCACTTTTAATGGTATATCTCAAAAAAGATCATGATGAAAAACGAAAATAATTATAATGAGTTGAAGGAATTTGCCTCAAATTGGGGAGCAGACCTCTTTGGTGTGGCTGATGTATCCGGTATAAAGGATAAATTTGAACTTTCCGAAGAAATACTTAAAAAAGTAGATAAGGCCGTATCGGTCGGAGTAGGCCTCTCCGGGGCTATCCTTGAGGGGATAAAAGACCACCCAACAAAGCTCTATTTCCATCATTATAGGACGGTTAATATGTTTCTTGATCAATTAAATATAAGAATCATAAAGTTCATACAAGAGCGTGGATACAATGCTGTCCCAATACCAGCGTCTCAAATCCTTGATTGGGAAAAACAGACAGGCCATCTCTCCCACAGAGAAATAGCAGAGCTGGCAGGCCTTGGCTGGAGGGGAAGGAATAATCTGCTTGTAAATAAAAAGCTTGGAAGCCAGTTCAGACTGGCAACCGTACTTACCGATATGCCCCTGAAAACAGATTTGCCGCTGAAAGAAAACTGCGGAGAGTGCCGGGCCTGCATACAAAAGTGCCCTGCAGGCGCAATAGGTGAGAAAAAAGCAGATTATAATTTTTCCAAGTGCTTTGAAAAACTGAAAGACTTCAGAAAGCAAAGATATGTAGACCAGTTTGTATGCGGCGTGTGCGTTAAGGCCTGCAACGGTAAAATCAATTGACAAACAACTGATATTTGTGGTATAAATAGACAGTGCAAAGACGTACTTCTTTATATAGCAGTGATGCTAAAAAAGAGGGCGTCTTTTCATATTTTAAGGTCAACTCATTAACATGCCAAAGAAAGCGATCATAGCACTGGAAGACGGAAAAACCTTTGAAGGCGTCTCTTTCGGTTCCCGTGGCCAGAAAGAAGGGGAATGCGTCTTCAATACCAGCATGACCGGCTACCAGGAAATACTGACCGATCCCTCCTACAAGGGCCAGATTATCACCATGACCTACCCGCTTATAGGCAACTACGGAGTAAATCCGGAAGATATAGAATCCTCCCGAATACAGGCCGAAGGTTTTATAGTAAAAGAACTCAGTAAAATCTACTCAAACTTCAGGGCCAAAATGTCTTTAGACGAATACCTCAAGAAAGAAAACATAATAGGCATAGAAGGCGTGGATACACGGGCCCT
>CAYVIU010000013.1:0-17560 GCA_964451625.1 uncultured Planctomycetia bacterium
ATTCTTATTGTATAAACCTATTCAGATATATGCACAATTTTAATCATGGTGATTACGGACCCGGACGACACGCAACAAATATACGAAATATCATTAAAGTATCAGAAGATGAGGCAATTATTATGTGGTATTGGCTTAGTCCATGGACGCCAGAATTTATCAGAAGAAAAACACAAATAAAGAAAATGATTCCGGAAAGTGATATAGCAAAGGGTCATGGATTCCAACATTTGTGGGATGAAAATAAAATGAATCAAACAAGAATAGAATGCCTTGAACATTGTTTTGATCTTTCAGCATTGTCAATTTTTAATAATTATATATGCTGAATTATGCTAAGACTTATTTAATAACGATAGTGAAAGATTTATTGCAATCCATTGAAAAATGTATGAACGATTTGGAAAATATAGAATGATCGAACCTCCGGTTGAACTTAAGCTAGGTTTTTTGGGGAAGATTAAGTATAATTATTTTTATCGCAAGTACGATCATTTTCAAGAATTTTCAGTTCCAAGACATGCTATCTTAAATCAGAGCATAAAGAAATTTAAATTCAGGAAATATTTGGAAATCGGGGTTTTTGACGGTAAAAATTTTGATTTAATCAATGTTGATTATAAAGTAGGGATTGACCCAACCCCTAACTCCACTGCAACATTTAAATTAACTTCCGATGACTTCTTCAGACAAAATAAAGAGAAGTTTGATATTATTTTTATCGATGGTCATCATGAGTCAACGCAACTGTATAGGGATATTCTGAACTCCTTAGAGTTTTTGAATAAAGGTGGAATAGTCCTTTGTCACGATGTGAATCCATGGAATAAGGTTGTTCAGATGGTTCCTCAACGCACTGGAACTTGGACCGGCGATTGTTGGAAGGCTATAGTACGCCTAAGAACTGAGAGAGATGATCTCGAAATATGCGTCATTGATACAGATTGTGGCATTGGAATCATACGCAGGGGAAGCCAAAGGAAATTAGAAATTAGAAGTAGGCTTAATTGGAAACATTTTGACTCAAATCGAGTTGAATGGCTAAACCTGATTTCTGTTGATGAGTTCTATGAGAAACTTAACTAATAAGATAGGAAAAATTTCGGTTATAATGTCTAGCTATAATCACGATAAATATATAGCTGAGGCTATTGATTCGGTATTGCGTCAGACATATGAAAACTGGGAGCTGATTATCGTCGACGATGGTTCCAGTGATAGATCTTTGGAGATAATAAAGGGATATGTAAATAAACATCCCGACAAAATCAAATTTTTAATACATCCAGGCCATAAAAATATGGGCCTAAGCTTGACTTATCAATTGGGCATAAAAAACTCTACAGGCGGATATATCGCATTCCTGGAATCCGATGATATTTGGCGTGAAGATAGTTTAGCTGTGAAGATTAAACCTTTCGGCAAGCATAATGATATAGCGCTCGTATATAGGCCGTTTAACGCGAAAAAAATATTGAATGGTAATTTTATTAATTCATTTTCTGCAGTTATGGTAAAAAGAAATAGTCTGAATAATCTTAATTTTTCCGTACCAAAGAAATATGAAATGTGGCTAGATTTGTGGTTGTGGGGTCAGCTAAGCTTAAAAGGCAAATTTTTCTATATTCCAGAGCTGCAAACAAAATGGAGATTGCATAAAGAAAGTTATAATTACAAGTATATGCTTGCTACTAATAAATCTATGGACGATATTAGTAACTCATCTCAGCAATATAAATCATTTCTTAAAATGCTAAACAAAGCGGTCTCAAAGATGCGTTATAAAAAAACCGTGGCTATCGTTGTGCCGATGTATAGTGGAGCGTTATCTGCCGATGTGCAAATTTCATTAAGGCATTTACACCATTATCTCGGCAAATACGATAAGTATATTATTGCTCCAAAAAATCTAAATATACTTCACAAACAGAAAAACTTTAACATATATCCACTGCATGAAAAATATTTCACATCCAGGGAGAGTTATTCTCGTTTATTACTCTCAAAAAGCTTTTATAAGACGTTCCGCGACTACAAGTACATATTGATTTACCAACCGGATTCCTTGGTTTTCTCTAGCCAGCTTCTTGAGTGGTGCAAGAAAGATTATGACTATATAGGCGCCCCCTGGTATAGAACAGAAACCATGAAAGCGAAAGGATGGGCGCCTGATGAGGATTGTGTAGGAAATGGAGGATTGTCCTTAAGAAAGGTAGAAAGTCATCTTGAAGTCTTACGTGTTTATCAGAACCCTTTAAATATAGCCAAACACAAATTAATTGCTTGTCTTCATCTGCTTAAGAGTTGTTTAGCTAAAATTCCGAAGAAAACGATCAATCTCATTACTCGTAGACAGAGCTTAAAATCCATGTTAAGAGAACTTTATGGTCAGAAGAAAGTTATCTTTTGCCAACAAAATGAAGACATCTTCTGGTCACTTGAAGCAAAGAAGCATTACCCTGATTTTAAGATTCCGCCACCTGGGATTGCAGTGTCTTTTTCTTTTGAGGTAGGCCCTAAGCATTGCTTTGAAAAAAACAATCAAAGGCTACCTTTTGGCTGCCATGCCTGGGCCAAATATGATAGGGAGTTCTGGAAACCTTATTTGTTAAAAGAGCCTGTATACCCTCCAACTTCCAAATGATTTGTAAACATACATTTCTTTGGACAAAATCACGGCGTAATATATAATTAACTTAGGCTAAATAACTGCTCCTTAATATTTCTTGACACTTCAGCTTCGCTCAAGTAACAATAGTAAGCATTATCGAACCATTGATTATTGCTCTTTCTTGTGTGCAAAAAGCCAAAATTTGGGCGCGTCAAATTTTGGCTTTTTGCAGAGGTTTCACTTGAAGGCTCGGTACAGACCGCCGAAGTCATCCCCTATTATTACATTAGTGGCTGAGGCGGTGTGAACGACGAGTCGATGCCACGCTTTCATTTATTCTACAGGCGAGGAGGACACAAGCCCCGCCAATCTTATGTTTACGCTACATTGGCGGGGCTGCCGAACATAACCAGGTTAGAGAATTTTCTTGATTAATTCAGGTATTCCGCTTAAAATAGGTTCGAACGAGACGATAGACACACCGCTTTTATGCGGAGGGCCTGTTTATGAAACGATACATAACAATTGCTGCAGTTAGTATTACCGTAATTCTTGTCGGGAATATAGTGCTGCAGAATATTGCAAATTTTACGCCGGAGAAAGTTTTTATTAAATACACTGACCTGATGCGCGTGAATGGTTATAGAAAGGCGTACAAGGCATGTTTCTCTCACGGTTATCGAGAAAGGATTGAATTTCCCACATTCGCGAAGATACAAGTAGAAAACGCAAAGGCCCTGGGCTTTGTTGTGGATAAAAAAATCCTTAAGGCAAAGATGCTTAAGGATAGAAAGAGGCGCAGTGCGTATGTCATAATCTCTCTCGGGCTTTATCCGACAGGTGCGATTACAGAGAGCTATTTTTTTACCAGGGACTTTACCGGATGGAAGATATCCGGCTTTGACATAAGAAGCCCTTTGCTGGATCGTATTGTAATTGATGAGAGAGAAACATTTCTTGGGAGTTTACCTGAAGGAATAAGAGAATCTTATAATCGTATTCTTGAGTCACAAGGCAGGCCCGCGCAGTAGATTAACCTATCGTGTAAGTCCTCGTAGTGGTTTCCCCGTTTACGTTATTCGTATAAGTGTAGGTATATGTCCTTGTGGCGGGATTATACGAATAATTGTATGTAAAGTTGCTTCCACTTTCATAATTATAATTATAAGTGGATGAATATGCACCTGTTGAACGATTATGGGTATGGTTTCCGTCATATGTATAGGCATCATCATAAACCTCGGTTTGATCATTTCCTAAATCATAATCGTAATTATAGGCGTAACTTCCACTCGACGTGCTTGTATATATTTGACTGGAGGCATCATATGAATAATCCACATCATAAGAAGAATTATACGTACTGTCGACTGTATACATAAACTGGTTTTCAGTACCCTGCTGATTGTACCCATAATTATACTCATTGGAAACGTTGTTATAATAACTGCTCTGGCCGCTGTAGCTGCCGTCTTCCTGAACATCATATGAATAGCTGCTTCTGGAAGGCTCATTGGTGCTGTAGCTGCCTTCATATACATAACCATAATCTGTACTCAGGCTCGCTCCTGAATATGCCGAGGAATAAGTGCTGACAGCATCATAAAAATATGATCCCGTTGCTTCGTCATAAGTGTATTCATAATTGAGATAATTATTATCATAGCTGCCTTCATAGGCATAGCCATAGCCGACCCACATATAATCGGCCGAATAGCTTACACCATCATCGCCATACTCGATATCATTCCTTAGATATTGCCATGAGTTAAATACGTCATCAATGTTATATATGGATCCATCATCCAGCGTTATGGTCGCTCCACCCGAATCATTGGTCTGAACTTCGGTTCCGCTTCCAAGCATTGCGTATATTGTATCCTGGTCATAATCCGGTACATAAGATAGCTCTGAAACCCTGCTCAAAAGGGCACCGGAGTCGTATAACTCAATAGATCTGGTGGCAACAACTATGCTTCCGTAGATGGAGATTGAGTACAGGTCCGGGGTGTGTTCCGGGCAGATTGGCTCGTAGCCATTCCATACATACTCATAGCCTGCAGGGCAGTCACTGGTGCTTTTCAGGTAGGCAAGGTCAAAAAGCTCCTGCATACTGCTTGAGTGCCTGCCTTCGGCGGCAACAAAGAGGCCTTCCGCACTTGCAAGGGAATTCCTGTTCATGGCGCATATGTTGGTATTCGTCCTTTCAGCGAGATTCCCGGCAATGGGTACGGCAACAGCGCTGCATAAGCCCACAATCGCAGTTACAATAGCTACCTCTGTTAGGGTGAAACCATTAGGTTTCATGTTACTCACCCCTTATATAGCCCAGAGGGGTATATTCCACCCTCTACTACCAAGTATAGCACTAAACAGGCCAAAATCAACTTTTTGGCGTTAGGCATTAAAAAATGTCGTTTTTCATATCCTATTATGCCACAATATGTTATGTAAAAATGTATCGAAGCGAAGCTTCGATACATTTTTATCAGCTCCTATTTGCACAAAAAATGTGATATACTATAATAGTGCCGAGGGAGGTATTCAAAGTGAAAGGCATTTTTAAGAAAAGGTCATTATTTGATATAATAAAGGTAGTATTAGGTATTGGGGTCAGCATAGTGATTCTGCTGGTATTCATAAAAGACCCCCTTGAGAGATTCGAGCTCATTACCTTTGACTACCGCATGAGGACCCTCTCTGAGGTCCCCACCCACCCGGATATCGTTCTCATTGAAATGGCAGAAGACAGCATTGACCAGATAGGCCGCTGGCCCTGGCCCAGGGAATGGCACGCCACCCTTGTTACAGCGCTTTCTGAGCATAAGCCAAAGGCGATAATGTTTGACGTGCTGTTCAGCGAAAAGGCCGCTGAGCTGGGAGACACTGCCCTTGAGGCCGCGGTGAAAAACGCCGGCAACGTGTATCTTCCGTTTGTATTCGAATTCAGGGATGACAAGTATGTCCGCAATATCATTTTTCCGCTGGACAGGTTTCTTATGTGGACAAAGGGGACAGGCCACGTAAATGTCTTTCCCGATATAGACGGCGCCATAAGAAGGAGCCCGCTGATTATTGCCTCCGGAAAGGGAGAATATCCCCAGCTTGCGTTCCAGCTGGCAGGCGATTATCTGGGTATTAAAACCAACGACCTTCTGACAAGCATCCCGAAAGATGAAAAAAACCGCATGATCATAAAGTGGGCCGGAAAATGGAAGGAGACATTCAGGCATTATTCCTATATAGATGTAGTGGCCTCTTACCAGGATGCCCTTGCCGGAGAAGAACCCCGCATAGATTTAAAAGAATTTGAGGGAAAAATCTGCCTTGTGGGCTTGACAGCGGCGGGCCTGCACGACATAAGGCCCAACCCAATCGAACCGGCCTATCCCGCGCTTGGCGTTAATGCCAATATATTGAACAATATCTTAAACAACGATTTTATAAAAACATCATCCAGGTCCATAGACATAGCCATTATCCTCGTCCTGGGGCTTCTCATGAGCCTTGCAATTTCCAGGCTCAGGCCGGTAAGGGGTATAATAGCCAGTTTCTTAATACTGGCAGGCTATATTGCCGCGGCATTCATTCTTTTTAGATTTATGGGCCTCTGGATCAATATTGTGTATCCGGTGATCCTTATTGTGGCGAGTTATTCTGTAATTACTTTATACAGCCAGGTTACCATCGCAGTAGAGCGCTCAAAGCTTTTTAATCTTGCGACAAGGGATGGCGTAACAGGCCTTTATGTCCTGAGGCACTTTCATCTGCTTCTTGAGGCAGAGATGGAGATTGCCAATAAAGATTCCGAGAGAAGCCGCCTTTCATTGATTATGGGCGACATAGATTTTTTTAAAAGGATAAACGACGGCTACGGCCACCAGGGCGGGGATGCGATATTGAGCGACATATCAAAAATAATAAGGTCGAATCTGAGAGAGCTTGACATTGCCTGCCGCTACGGCGGGGAGGAGTTTATAATAATGCTTCCCGAGGCAACGCTCGAGGATGCAAGAAAGATTGCCGAGCGTATAAGAAAAGGCGTGGACCACCATCATACCAAATACGGCAATGAGCATCTCAATGTCAAAATAAGTTTCGGGGTTGCGGCATTTAATGGTGAGAAGAACAAGGATGAGTTCATAAAGAAGGCAGATGATGCCCTGTACAGGGCCAAGAAGACCGGCCGCAACAAGGTCTCTATATAAAGAGGTATAGAGCTCTAGCGATTGACAAAATATTGATTATATTGTATGCTAAATAACATAACGAAAGGGGGTACTAGTACCATGAGGAGAATTCTTGTAATAGCGACTATTGTAGGGATGATTATGGGATTGCTTGCACTTCCCACGACAGGTATTGCCGAAGAAGGCATCAGGCAGGCAGAGATAACAATGATAGAGGGAACTGCTGCCCTGAAAAAGGCAGGCCAGGATGAATGGGTCGAGGCAGCTATAGGCGATGTAATGGGTCAGGGAGATGTACTGCGCACCGATCCTTTTTCAAGCGCAGAACTAAATGTTGACGGTTCCGACCAGACAGCCGTAGTAACCGTGTCCGAAAACGCTGAACTGGCAATAAGCGTACTTGAAGTAGACGCCTCCGGAGCCAAAAATACAATGCTGGACCTGGCCATAGGAAGTGTACTTATAAAGGCCAGCGAGCTTGAAGGAGATTCTAAGTTTGAGGTAAATACTCCTACCTCAATAGTGGGCGTTAGAGGGACCACATTCGAGGTCCGCGTTTCAGCAGCCACTGAAGAATAATATTACCAGCTTAAGGAAATTTTGCGCCCATAGCTCAATTGGATAGAGTGCCTGACTACGAATCAGTAGGTTGGTGGTTCGAGTCCACCTGGGCGCGCCAGTATAGATATGCCCGATAAACACAAAAAATTTATGCAGGAGGCCCTCAAGGAAGCCGGGAGGGCCTTTGATTTGGAAGAAGTTCCTGTGGGGGCGGTAATTGTTTATAAAGGAAGGATTATAGGCCGCGCCCACAACCAGATAAAACTCCTGAAAGACCCCACAGCCCACGCCGAGATGATCGCAATTACCCAGGCCGCATCATTCCTGCGAAACGAGAGATTGAAAGACTGTGATATGTATGCTACAATAGAACCCTGCAGCATGTGCGCCGGGGCCCTTGTCCTTTCAAGGATACGCACTCTTTATTTTGCAGCAGCCGACCCCAAAACAGGCGCAGCAGGCTCAGTATTTAATGTCCTTAATAATAAAAAACTCAATCATAGAGTCAGAATCAAATCAGGTATACTGAAAGACGACTCAAGCGCATTAATAAAGGAATTTTTTAAGAGAAAAAGGAAGTAATTGCCGGAGGAGTACCCAAGCGGCTTAAGGGGCGGGCTTGCTAAGCCTGTAGTAGGGGTTTCCCCTAGCGAGAGTTCAAATCTCTCCTCCTCCGCCATTAAAGATTATGAACTATATCGTATTCGCAAGAAAATACAGGCCGCAGAGTTTTGATGAAATAGTAGGGCAATCCTTTATTGCGACTACCCTCAAAAATGCCATAAAATCCAGCCGCATCGCGCACGCATATTTATTTACAGGCCCGCGCGGCATAGGAAAGACCTCCACGGCGCGTATCTTTGCAAAATCCTTAAACTGCAAAAACGGCCCCACCGAAAAGCCGTGCCAGAAATGCACATCGTGTACAGAGATTTCTTCGGGCGCAAGCATGGATGTGATAGAAATTGACGGCGCGTCCAACCGCGGAATAGACGAAATAAGAAACCTGAGAGAAAACGTAAAATTCGGCGCGATCCACGGAAAATTCAAGGTCTACATCATAGACGAAGTGCACATGCTGACACAGGAAGCCTTTAATGCGCTTCTGAAAACACTGGAAGAGCCTCCGCTGCATGTAAAATTTATTTTTGCAACTACACAGCCCCGTAAAGTCCCGTCTACAATCCTGTCAAGATGCCAGAGATTTGATTTCAGAAGAATTCCAACCAATGAAATTATATCCAAGCTCAGGGAAATCGCCAAAAAGGAAAAACTCGACATAAACGACGAAGCCCTTCTGCATATAACAAGGTCGGCGGACGGAAGCCTGAGGGATGCAGAAACAATTTTTGATCAGCTCTCTTCATTCTGCAAGGGAAAGATAAAACCAGGAGATGTTATCGAGGCCCTGGGGACAATAGAAGAGGACAAGATTTTTTCTGTCATGGAATCCATCTTTGCCAAAGAGAGCCGCGCTGTATTGATGCTCGTCAATAATCTGGCAAATGACGGAAAGGACCTCGTCCAGTTTACCTCAAACCTGATAGAGCATACAAGAAACCTTCTGGTGTCAAAGGTCAGCAAAGATTTAAAGGCCCTGATTGATCTCCCTGACGGATCAATAGAAAAAATAATAAAACAGGGACAGAATTTCAGCGTAGAAGACCTTTTATATATAATTTATCTTCTCATGAATACGCAGGATGCCATGAAAAGGTCATTCTCGGTAAGGATTCCTCTTGAGGCCGCACTGATAAAGCTTACAACCCGCGAATCCGTCGTATCTTTAAATGAAATTTTAGATAAAATCTCAACCCTTGAGCCGAAGGGCACGGTAATCCAAAAAACTCAAGAGACACAAAAACCCGATAACCTGATAATCCAAGAAACCCCCAAAATTCAGGAAACCCCAAAAACCCCGGAGCCGGATGACCAGGTAAAACAGGAAGACGCATCTCCGGACACAGAAGATACGGAAAAAATCTGGCTTGCGCTGTTAAAGTCCATAAGGTCAAGAAAGATGTCTGTGGCATCATATCTCCTCGAAGGGAAAATACATTCAGTGGATAACGGCGTGTACACAATAGGCTTTCCGAGGAATTATGTATTTCATAAAGAGTCACTTGAGCGCACCGAGAACAGGTCCCTCTTAGAAGAAAGCCTCAAGGATATCCTGCAGCAAAAAGATATCAGGGTTAAGTTCGCCACCCTGGATGAGGTGAGAGAATATAAACCTGTCGCAACCGAGACCCATTCCATGCCCGGGCCGCAGGAGGAAGTGACAGAGCCTATAGTACAGTCCGCAATACAGATGTTCAAAGGCAAAGTTGTAAGAGATCCAAGGGCGCAGAGAAGGCCCAGATAAATTATGTCAACACTTCCAAAATCAATGCAGACACTCATTAAAGAATTTTCCAAGATGCCGGGCATAGGCCCCAAGTCAGCGGAACGGCTGGCATTTTATGTGCTTCGCGCGCCGCGCGAGGATACAGAGACCCTTTCCAGGTCAGTCGCAGAGGTCAAAAAATCGGTTATATTCTGCAAGGCATGCAACAATTTAAGCGAGACCGAGCTCTGCCAGATTTGCCAGGACCAGACAAGGGATAAATCGTCCCTGTGCATAGTGGAAGAGCCGAACGATGTAATGGCCATTGAAAAGACAGGGCAGTTCAAGGGAAAGTATTTCTGCCTGCTGGGCGCACTTTCGCCTCTTGACGGAATCGGGCCAAAGGAACTGGGAATAGATAAACTGATTGAAAGAATAAAAAAACAGAATATTAAAGAAGTAATCGTGGCCACAGATTCCGATGACGAAGGGGATACCACAGCCCTTTATCTGGCCAGGGTGATTAAGCCATTAGGGGTCAAGATTACACGAATTGGCTACGGGATCCCTGTTGGAAGCGACCTTGAGTATATGGATCAGGCCACTTTGATCAAGGCGCTTGAGGGAAGACGCTCTTTTTAGGGCCTTTTCACTTGACTTAACAAGAGATTTAATGTAATATTGATAAAAAAGGAGGGTAATATGAAGGTGCTGGATGCAGTTAAGAAGGGTTTTGACGTTGCATGTAAAAACCTGAATCTTGTTTTGATAGTTTTTGGATTTAGCCTTGCAGGCTATCTCATACTGATGCAGATTTCACCTCCGATGCCCACCACGCCGGGCGCAGGGATTACGATTACACCGGCTGTGGCGATATTCAGGGCCGTATTTTTCCTGTTGAGTGTCCTTTTATACGGCGGCATATTCAGTTTAGTGAAAGATTTTATAAAAGAGGGCAAGCAGGAGCTTTCGAAGTTTATTGGATACGGTAAAAAGTTCTATGTCCGGCTTCTCGGGCTTTTACTCATACTTCTTCTGATAATATGGATAGCGGCATTCCTGGCGGTGCTTATCGTAAGCCTGACGGCTGCAGCCAATAATGCTGTACTAACTGTCGTAGCCGGCATTATAGCGCTTGTAGTAGGCGCGCTCGGAATATATCTTGAGTTCCTTTTGTTCCTTTCACCCTATGTATTGATTGTAGAGGATGTTGATATTATTTCTTCATGCAAGAGGAGTATTGCATTTGTAAGGTCAAATCTCATGAAGGTGCTTGGCCTTGGCCTTCTGGTGGGATTGATCTGGATCGGCTCATTCTTTATAGTGGTATTGATCGGCAGCATACCGCAGCTGGTCTTCAATCTTGGCGGAAAGGTTTTTGAAATCATAATGGGCATATTAGGTGTTGGAGTTGGTTCATTCTTAAGCGTAATCGTAACGGCTAGCTTAATGAGCTACTATTCGGCTTTGAGAAGCACTCAGACATCCGGTTAGGCACCAGGGTTTTTTAAAAATAGATGAACAAATTAATAGAAATAAGATGGCATGGCAGAGGAGGCCAGGGCGCGGTAACAGCGGCGAAGATCTTAGCTGAATCTGCTCTTGCAGGGGGCAAGTTTATTCAGGCCTTCCCCGAATACGGCCCTGAAAGGGCAGGGGCACCTGTAAGAAGTTTTACGAGAATAAGCGCCGAACCCATCCACATACATTCCCAGGTTACAAATCCAAGCATAGTTCTGGTCCTGGATTCTACACTATTGGATGCCGTGGATGTTACAGAAGGTCTGCCCGATAACGGTGTAATAATAGTAAACTCCACAGAAGGCCCCGGGGACATAAGGAAGAAGCTCGGCCTGGACAAATGTAAAATCCACACTGTAGATGCTACAGACATAGCCATCAAGGAACTAAAGAGAAACATTCCCAATACCCCCATGATTGCTGCCCTTGCTAAAATCACAAAACTGGTTTCTCTAGATACAATAAAAGAAAATTTTAAGAAAACATACTCAAAAAAATTTAAGGCCGAGATTGTAGAGGCAAATTTAAGGGCAATGGATGCCGCCTACAATTCCGTGAAATCAGAATAATGGCAAAGAAGAAAAAAGGCTGGAAAGATATAGCAGAAGGAAACCTTATCCCGAAGCCGGCCACCTCTTTAGAATATAAAACAGGCGGCTGGAGGGCATTCAGGCCCATCTGGGTGAAGGAAAACTGCATAAACTGTAAGTTCTGCTGGCTTTTCTGCCCGGACAATGCCTGTATCCTTGATAAAGATGTAAAGATGAGCGGTTTTGACCTTGATTATTGTAAAGGCTGCGGCATATGCGCCAATATGTGCCCGGCCAAGCCAAAGGCAATCTGGATGATGACCGAGATTGACGCAAAAGACGCGGCAAAGGTGAAGAAAGTAATAGAAGAACACAAAAAAGAGAAGAAATAAATGAAATATACTGCATTAACAGGAAATGAAGCAGTTGCCTATGCGATGAAGCAGATAAACCCTGATGTGGTGCCTGCATACCCGATTACGCCGCAGACATCACTCATGCAGAAGTTTTCAGATTTCGTTGCAGACGGTGAAGTAGATACGGAAATGATTTTAGTGGAATCCGAACACAGCGCCATGAGCGCGGCAGTCGGGGCAGCAGCAAGCGGCGCCAGGGTGATGACCGCTACCTCTGCAAATGGGCTCGCCCTTATGTGGGAAATAATCTATATCGCAGCATCAAGCCGGCTTCCTATGGTGATGGCAGTGGCAAACCGCGCCCTGTCAGCCCCTATAAATATTCATTGCGACCATTCCGACGCAATGGGCGCAAGGGATTCAGGCTGGATACAGATCTGGAGTGAGAATGCCCAGGAGGCATATGACAATGCCATCCAGGCCATAAGGATTGCAGAACACCCCAAGGTAAGGCTTCCTGTAATGATCAATCATGACGGCTTTGTAATAAGCCATGGCATGGAAAGTGTAGCACTATATCCTGACGATAAAATTAAAAAATTCATAGGCGAATATAAGCCGCTTGTAAACCTGCTCGATCTCAAAAACCCCATAACCATAGGCCCGCTGGACCTGCAGGATTATTATTTTGAACACAAAAGACAGCAGGCCCAGGGCATGATGAACGCCGAAAGTGTGATAGAAGAGGTAGGCAAGGAATTCGGCAAGGCCTTTGGCAGGAATTACGGAATTTATGATACATATAAGACAGAAGACGCCGATTTTGTTATAGTGGGCCTTGGCTCAACCATGGGTACGTTGAAAATGGTCATAGACAATGCAAGGGCAAAGGGGATAAAGGCAGGCCTTCTCAAGCTCAGGATGTTCAGGCCCTTCCCCAAGGAAAAATTAGAAATTATTCTTAAAAAGTTTAAAGCAGTAGCAATATTGGACCGGGCGGATTCATTCAGCGCGGCCGGGGGGCCGCTCTTTTCAGAAGTAAGGTCTACGCTTTATGGAAAAACAAATATACCTGTTATAAACTACATATACGGGCTTGGCGGCCGCGATATAAGTATTGATATGTTAAAGCAAGTGATTGATGAGACGAATGAAATTGCCAAAAAAGGCAAGACCGATAGATTATTCAGTTATCTAGGAGTGCGCGAATAATGGCAACAATGAAGGATTTAACCCAGAGAAAGTCAGCTTTGGCAAGCGGTCACAGAATGTGCGCGGGCTGCACAGCGCCGACAGTTGTGAAGATGGTGACCCTTGCCAGCAAATACCCTCTCGTGGTCTCCTGCGCCACAGGATGCCTCGAAGTTGCGACCACCATTTATCCCTATACTGCATGGAATTGTTCCTTTATACACAACGCCTTTGAAAATTCCGCTGCTACATTAAGCGGCGTAGAGACTGCATATCAGGCATTGAAGAAAAAAGGGACGATCAAAGACGAAATTAAGTTCATAGGCTTTGCAGGAGACGGAGGCTCTTATGATATCGGGCTTCAGTCCATCTCGGGTGCCATGGAAAGAGGCCATGACATGCTTTTTGTCTGCTATGACAATGAGGCATACATGAATACAGGCATACAACGCTCAAGCGCGACTCCCAAAGGGGCGGCTACTACAACCTCTCCTGCCGGCAAGGCCGTACCAGGTAAGACGCAATTCAGAAAAGACCTTAGCTCAATAATGGTTGCCCACAAGATTCCGTATGTAGCACAGGCCTCGCCCAGCCATTGGCAGGATCTCACGAAAAAAGTAGAAAAGGCACTGGAGATTAAGGGCCCCAAGTTTATGAATATTCTGATGCCCTGCACGCTTGGCTGGCGCTTTATGCCTAATAAGGGCATTGAAATAGCAAAGCTTGCGGTTGAGACGAACTTCTGGCCGCTCTATGAGGTTGAAAACGGAAATTACAAACTGACCTACAAGCCCAAAGAGAAAAAACCCCTCACAGAGTTTATAAAGACTCAGGGGAGGTTTTCCCACCTGAACAAGGAACAGAACAAATACATCATAGACGAACTCCAGGCCCAGGTAGACAAAGAATGGGAGGCCCTGCTTAAAAAATGTACATAGATATAGAAATATATAGAGGTGATGACAATATATTTGTAGCAGCGTGCCCTGAGCTGAATCTCTTTACCCATGCCGAGACACAAGACGGGGCAGTTGAAAAACTGAAAGAAAATATCGTTCACTTCCTGGAAAACTCAAAGACCATTGCCGCAGCAAAAGAAGACCTCGAATTCAGCGTAAAATTTTACTCCTCACGCTCTCCGCAGATACATTAATCATTTAAAGATAAAACCGGTTTCGTTGGACCAGAAAAGAAGATCCAGTTCTTCCATCGGGATTTTTACTTTTCGAGAGAAGCCCTTTAATTTTTCTTCGATTGAGAGATAGTGTTTTCTGGAGAGGGTTTTCGGAAGGGTTTTTATCACCTTTAACCTTACGAGATTCCTTAAGATGTGAACATCCAATATGGCCAGGTTATAGCCGAGGCCGATATTACGAAGAAAGTGGCTCGCCTCTTTATATCCCAGCCCTTTTATGTTTTTTACAAACCAATCCCTTGTTTTGATATTATCATTGCAGTCTATCTTTCCTTTTATGTTTAACCCTCTATCATGCATGAAGGCCTTTCTTGCTTCCACCAGATATAAGGCTTTGTTATTCGGAAATCTGACACGCCCCAGTACCTTACGCATTTGGCGCGCGCTTCCTTTCAGGAACAGGCCAGATGACTTTAATTCCCTGACTGCCTCATCACAATATACAGCCCTTGATTGCGGAGTGAGTATGCAAAAACAGAGCTCCGCGAAGATATCATTTTCCGAGGATTGCCCAAGAGCGCTAAACTCTTTCAGGCGGTCTTTGATCTTATGTTTTCTCTTTTTATAGGATTGGGAAAGTGTTTTTATGGAATGGTTCATTTCATGCGGCTTAGATATTTAAATGTGCCTAAGGCAGCCTTAGAACCTTCACCCGCAGCTATTATGATCTGTTTTTCAGGTACGTCCGTGACATCACCTGCGGCAAAGATTCCCGGAATGTTTGTTTCATTGCGCCCGGTTACCTTTATTTCATTGCGTTCATTCTTCTCGATTGCTTCGGCAAACACAGAATTAGGCACAAGGCCTATTTCTACAAACACACCCTGGACCGGGAGCTGGCTTTCTTTGCCTTCAGTCTTTATTTTAAGACCAGTTACCATTTTGTCGCCAAGCACAGCGTCTACTTCAGAGTTATTAATCACGGTGACATTTTTGGCAGCCTCAACCTTTTCCCGCATTATCGAGTCCCCACCCAGGGCAGGCGTTATGTTTATGATATAAACCTTTTTTGCTATTTTAGTAAGCTGGAGTGCGGCGTCCAGCGCAGAATTGCCCCCGCCTATTATTGCTACATCCTTTTCTGAAAAAAGCGGGCCGTCACAGGTAGCGCAGTAGGTGAGGCCTCTGTTTTTGAATTCCTTTTCTCCCGGGACTCCGAGCTCTCTTGATTTTTTTCCTGAGGCGATTATAACGGTCTTTGCTTCATAGGAGGCCTTGCTGGTTTTTACGGTTATTATATCTCCGGTTTTTTTGATTCCAACGACCTCTTCAACCTGCTTTAATTTTATGCCGTATTTTTTCATGTGTTCTTCAAACTTGGAGGCAAGATCCGGCCCTGTTATAAACTGGTAGCCTGTGTAATTTTCTATGTCACCGCTCCATGCTGCCTGGCCGCCCACATCTCCGGTTACGACAAGAAGGTTCATCTTTTTTCTTGCAGCATATACGGCAGCGGTTATGCCGGCAGGGCCTGCGCCTATTATTATAAGGTCAAACATGTATTATATCCCCAGGGCCTTCTTTATTTTTGCTGTGTCAAAGCCAACTATGATTTCACCGTCGATGTCCAGTGTGGGTACGCCCATCTGGCCGGACTTGTCTATCATCTCCTGCGACCTTTTCTGATCGCTTGCAACATCTACGTCTTCAAAATCAATATTATTGTCTTTCAGAAACTGCTTGGCCCTGACGCAGTAAGGGCAGGTAGGCGTGCTGTAAACCGTTACTTTTTTGGCCATAATTGTTCCCCTTAAAGACTTTTCTTTAAGTTTATTAGTTTTACAAGGTGGTCTTGTTCCTGTGCTATCAATGCATCGATCATATATTGATCATCCAGAGAGACCATCTTTTTTATCTCTGCATAGAAGATTATAGAGTCTTTTTCAAACCCTATACCGAGTGCCAGGGCCTCTTTTTCGTTTTTGACTCTTTTTGCCTGTTTTTCACCCGCACCTTTCTTGGTAAATACATAGTCGCTTGCAAGGGCGTTTAGATATGCTAAATACTCAGCAGAAAACGCTTCAAGCGGTTCATATTTCTGAACTGAGCCCAGCATACTTTTAAAAGTGGTTATATGTTTTTCTTCTTCACCTGCCAGGAATTTAAAGAGATCCTTTGCTTTTGGGGTTTTGGATTTTTCTATCAATGCACTATAGAAATCTTTTCCGTTTTTCTCAATTTGGATTCCTATCTCAATAATTTCACTGCCTCCGAATACATTAGCCATTCAAAACCTCCTTTTTAATAATTTTCGCAGAGTAGTTCATAATATGCCTTTGCGTGATTACACGCAGGACACTTTTCAGGGGCATCTTTTCCTTCATGGACATATCCGCAATTTCGGCATTTCCATTTGACTTTCGATCCTCTCTTGAATACAGTACCTTCCTTTACGTTTTTAAGGAGTTTTCTGTAGCGTTTTTCGTGTTGTTCTTCAACTTCGGCTATTTCCTTGAATTGTTTGGCTATTTTCTCAAAGCCTTCTTGACGTGCTGCATCCTCAGCTTCCTTATAAAGTTTTGTCCATTCAAGGTTTTCTCCTGCTGCGGCAGCTGCCAGGTTTTCGTCAGTCTTTCCTATTACGCCGGCAGGGTAGGAGGCTGTGATTTCCGCGTCTCCGCCTTCGAGCAGTTTGAAAAAACGCTTTGCATGCTCCTTTTCATTGTCAGCCGTTTCAAGGAAAATGGCTGCGATTTGTTCAAAACCAGCCTTTTTTGCCACACTGGCAAAATATGTATACCGGTTTCTTGCCTGTGATTCTCCTGCAAAGGACGCAAGCAGATTTTTTTCAGTTTTGGTTCCCTTAAGCTTCATTTCCTTCCTCCTTCAATCTTAAATGAGCTGGTGTTAGGTCAATTATTTCCGCAACATTCATTTCTATCAAATACTGCGGTTTCGGAAGAGAGGCCTCTGTATGGCGTTTGTGGCCTTTTTCCCCGCGCATCTCTTTTAATAAACGTTGGGTTATTCTCCCGGCTATTCTTTCGTCCCACGCCTTGAGAAGCCGCGCGGTGAGCTTTTCGCGTTTTACTATCTTTCCAGAGCCTTTCAGGCAGTAGCCGGAGAATTTGTGTTCATC
>CAYVIU010000014.1:0-16865 GCA_964451625.1 uncultured Planctomycetia bacterium
CGTTTGAGCCTGACCGACATTTACTTATTAGAAAAAAACTTAACTAAGGCGCAGAAACCAAAAAAAAGCCTTAAAAAGCCCGACTATTATACCGTCCAGCTCGGCTCTTTTACCAAAAGAAGCAATGCCTCAAGGCTCTATCGCAAGTTCAAGAAAAGG
The DNA here is from genome assembly GCA_964451625.1 of uncultured Planctomycetia bacterium. Taxonomy (GTDB): domain Bacteria; phylum Omnitrophota; class Gorgyraeia; order JABMRJ01; family CAYVIU01; genus CAYVIU01. Next base: position 160 of record CAYVIU010000014.1, read on the forward strand.
GGCTACAGCGCATATATAATAGATTCGAAAGAGAATGGTAAAAGGCTTTATAAGGTAAGGATCGGTAAGTTTAAATCCAGCTCAAAGGCAAGGGCCTTTGCCAGTAAACTTAAGAGGGAAGGCTACCGGCCTCAGATAACTGAATGGTAAAATCTGCGGCGAGAAGACTTGTATTTATTGTAGGCCCTACTGCTGCCGGAAAAAGTGAAGTTGCTTTTAAGCTGGCCAAAAAGATAAATGGCGAGATCATATCCTGCGACTCAATGCAGGTCTACCGCCATATACCTATCACCTCCCAGGTACCGTCCTCAAAATGGAGAAAGGCCATCCCGCATTATCTGATTGAAGAACTGGAGCCTGCTGCCGAATACAGCGCGGCAGAGTTCAGAAAAAGGGCCCTCAGATTAATAGAATCCATCCTGAAACGAAAAAGAGTCCCTATTATAGCAGGCGGGACAGGTTTATACATGAAATCCCTTCTGGATGGGCTCTTTTCCTCGCCAGAGAAAGACATTCGCTTTAGAAAAAAACTTGAAAAAGAAGCAAAATCCAAAGGCTCACAACACCTTTATTCCAAACTGGAAAAAATAGATCCTGACTCAGCCCGAAAAATCCATCCCAACGATATTCGCCGCATAATAAGGGCCCTCGAAGTCTATTATCTTACAGGTGTTTCGATTTCACAGCAGAAAAAGAAGGCTGTGGGCATAGCCTCAAAATACGATTGCCTCATTTTCGGCCTTAACATGCCGAGGGATGTCTTGTATAAAAAGATAGACGATAGGGTAGAGAAGATGTTTGACGATGGTATTGTCAAAGAGATAAAAATGATATACAAAAAGAAGCTAAGTATGACCGCAAAGGCATCCTTAGGGTATAAAGAGATTACCGGTTTCCTGAAAAAAGAATATGGCCTCCCGGAAGCCAAAGAACTTCTCAAACGAAACACACGCAGGCTTGCCAAAAAACAGCTTACATGGTTCAGGGCGGATAAACGGATCAACTGGATCGATGTAGATAAAAAGGGAATAGAAACAATTGTAGATGAAATTTATGGAAAAATCAATTTTAGTAGTAGCTGAGACCGGAAAGAGTAATTGGTCACTCGATGACCTCACAAACGAGCTCTTGGAACTGGCGCGGGCAGCGAGAACAAGCGTTTTAGACAGCGTTGTCTGCAGACTCAAAGAGATAAATCCAAAATACTTTATTGGTAAGGGTAAGGTTGAAGAGATCGCGAATCTAGCGGCAGAGAAAAATGCAGATGCAGTTATATTTAACGACGATCTTACCGGCACACAGCAGAGGAGCATAGAGGATGCGCTCGGTATAAAGACAATAGACAGGACGCAGCTTATCCTTGATATATTTGCCCGCCGGGCAAAATCCAACGAAGGCAAAGTCCAGGTAGAGCTTGCCCAGCTTCAGTACCTCCTGCCGCGCCTTACAGGCCATGGCATAATGCTCTCGCGTCTCGGGGGCGGAATCGGTACAAGGGGCCCCGGCGAAATGAAGCTCGAGGTGGACCGCCGCAGGATAAAATCAAAGATTACCATGTTAAAGAGGAGCCTTGAGAGTATCCAGAAACAGAGAAGGATGCGCCGGGCCCAGAGAAAGACGTTTTCCGCGGCATGCATAGCTCTTGTAGGATATACAAATGCCGGCAAATCCACACTTCTCAATTCACTCACCAGCTCAAACATATATGTGGACAATATGCTCTTCAGCACATTGGACCCGACCATAAGAAGGTACGTATTGCCGAATAATCAGAAGGTGCTTTTCATAGATACGGTCGGATTCCTTTATAAATTGCCGCACCACCTTATAGACGCCTTTCACGCAACGCTTGAAGAGGCCATGGATGCCGATGTTCTTATTAATGTGCTGGATGCGACCAATCCAAAGGTCAGGGAGCAGAATGAGGCCGTGCACAGTGTGTTGAGCGAACTTTCCATAGAGCAAAAGCCCATTATCACAGCCCTGAACAAGATTGACCGGATACAAGATCCATTGGCAAGAGAGAGAATTTCCAGGGACTTTGAAGGGGCTGTATTGATATCAGCTCTCACAAAAGAAAACATCAAGGCCCTGACAGATAAAATAATCCTAAAACTCTCCGGGCTTGTAGCCATAATCAAGCTCAAGATCCCACTCACCCGCCCTAAACTCCTGTATAAGATTCACAGAGAGGGCAGGGTTATCAAACAGGAATACCGGGGCAGCCACGTCTACGTGGAGGCCCAAGTCCCCTCCCGCCTGGTATCGAGGCTAAGCCTCGGTACATATAAGGAAGAAAGGCCTTGACAAGCCGGGAATAACTGATACAATATTAGCACTCTCATAAGGAGAGTGCTAAAAACCAGCGGATGATGACGATGCATACAAAAAAAGTAGATACAAGACGAAACCATGTACTAGATATAATAGTACGCTATTATATCGATTCTATAGAGCCTGTAAGCTCCAGGAGTGTCTCTGATGAAATAGGCCTCTCAAGCGCTTCTGTCAGAAACATCATGGCAGACCTTGAACGGACAGGCTTTATCCATCAGCCCTATACCTCTGCAGGCAGGGTCCCTACAAAAAAGGGATACCGCTATTATGTCAATTTTCTTATGGAACCTGAAAACATCTCCCGCAAGGAAAGAGAGACCATAGAATCAATCTATTCCCTTGAAACAAAATCCCTCGAATATATTATTGAAGAAAGCTCTCATATCCTCTCTTATATAAGTTCATTGGCTGCAATAGCCACGTTTCCCAGGGATGAAGAAGACAGGCTCTATTATGACGGCGCCTATCACATGCTGGAACAGCCTGAATTCAGAGATTTGGAAAACGCCAAGGATTTATTCAAAGCCCTTGAGGAAAGGGATGCCTTTCTTGATATTATAAAAGAGGGCCTGGAGGATGGCGAGACAAGGGTACGTATAGGAAAAGAAAACAAACACTCTGTCTTGAAGGAATGCAGCACAATTACGGCAAGCTACACGACAAAGGGAAAGAGGACAGGCACCGTCAGTATTCTCGGGCCGACACGCATGCTCTACCGGAGATTGATTCCGGCCGTAAACTATCTGGCAATAACCAGTATGTTTGACAAATTATGAAAAAACACGACCCCAAAAAAGAAAAAAAAGAAGCAAAGATTGCGCTTTCAAAAAAGGAGCATGAAGCGCTTGCCCTGAAGGCTAAAGAGCGGGATGAATATTATGACAAGTGGCTGAGGGTGCACGCCGATTTTGAAAATACAAGAAAGCGCCTCGAGAAGGAAAAAATCGAATTTCTGAAATTCGCAAATGAAGACATTATCCTGCAGCTCCTTCCCATAATAGACAATTTTGACCGGGCGATAAATTCACACAAGGTTCACGGGAAAGACGACCCCCATCTTAAAGGTATTATTTTAATAAAAGACGAACTCCATAAATTGATTGAAAGTTACGGGGTGGCTAAAATAAAAAGTGTAGGAGAAAAATTCAATCCGGAACTTCATGAGGCAGTGATGGCCGTTGAGAGCCAGGAGGATCCGGATGGGACAATATTAGAAGAACTGCAGGCCGGCTATACGATGCACGGACGCCTTATAAGGCCGGCCTCTGTCAAGGTGTCGAAAAAGGAGGACAAAAAGAATGTCTAAAGTTATAGGGATAGACCTGGGAACAACAAATTCATGTGTCGCGGTAATGGAAGGCGGGGAGGCCAAGGTTATAACCAACGCAGAAGGCGCAAGGACAACTCCGTCGGTAATCGCCTTTACTAAATCAGGAGAGCGCCTTGTAGGCCAGTCAGCAAAGAGGCAGGCAATAACAAATTCAGGCAATACCGTCTTTTCGATAAAACGCTTCGTGGGCCGCCGCCACGACGAGGTAAAGGTTGAGGAAAAGCTCGTCCCATTTGAAGTCAGTGAGGATTCAAAAGGCAACGTAGTGGCAAAAGTAGGAGGCAAGGAATACACACCTCCTCAGCTCTCTGCGATGATACTTCAGAAGATGAAGCAGACTGCAGAAGAATACCTCGGGGAAAAAGTGACAAAGGCCGTTGTTACCGTACCGGCCTATTTTAACGACGCACAGCGCCAGGCCACCAAGGATGCAGGAAAGATTGCAGGGCTGGATGTTTTAAGGATAATAAATGAGCCGACGGCCGCATCCCTGGCCTACGGCCTGGATAAGAAAAAGGAAGAAAAAATCGCCATCTATGACCTGGGCGGAGGTACATTTGATATTTCAATTCTGGAAATAGGGGAAGGTGTTTTTGAAGTCGCGGCCACAAACGGCGACACACACCTCGGCGGAGACAATTTTGACCAGAGGATAATAGACTGGATGGCCGATGAATTCAAAAAATCCGACGGTATAGACTTAAAAAAAGACAAGATGGCCCTTCAGAGATTAAAAGAGACAGCGGAAAAGGCCAAGATTGAGCTTTCGAGCAACATGCAGACTGAAATAAATCTCCCGTTTATCACCGCTGATCAGACAGGGCCGAAACACCTTACACTTACATTAACGCGCGCAAAGCTGGAACAGCTTCTGGACGACCTGCTTGAGAGGACAATGACTCCGTGCAAACAGGCGTTGGAAGATGCCGGCTTATCTCCTAATGACATAGATGAAGTAATCCTTGTGGGCGGCCAGACCAGGATGCCAAAGGTCCAGCACGTGGTCAAGGAATTATTCGGAAAAGACCCGCACAGAGGCGTTAACCCCGATGAGGTGGTGGCAGTGGGTGCGGCCATACAGGGCGGAATATTAAGCGGCGACAAGAAACTCAAAGATATAGTGCTCCTCGATGTTACACCGCTTTCACTCGGCATAGAAACCCTTGGCGGGGTTATGACAAGGCTCATTGAGAAGAATACCACAATCCCCAGCAAGAAGAGCCAGATATTCTCGACCGCAGCCGATAACCAGACAGCCGTGTCTGTTCACGTGCTTCAGGGCGAGAGGGAAATGGCTTCGGGCAACAGGACGCTTGGCAGGTTTGACCTTGTTGGAATTCCGGCTGCGCCGCGAGGCATACCGCAGATAGAAGTGACATTTGATATTGATGCAAACGGCATAGTGCATGTTTCGGCAAAAGACCTTGCTACCAAGAAAGAGCAGAAGATCAGGATTGAGACATCAGGCGGCCTCTCCAAAGAAGAAATAGACAAGATGGTAAAAGAGGCAAAGCTTCACGAGACAGAGGACAAAAAACAAAAGGAATTTGTAGAGGCCAAAAATCAACTGGATACATTTATCTACAGCACAGAAAAATCCCTCAAGGAACACGGCGATAAGGTCTCAGAAGCCGACAGGGAAAATATAAAAAAGGCCCTGGAAAAGGCCAGGAAGGCCCTTGAGGCTAAAGATGTAAACGAAATAAAGAAGGCACAGGAAGAGCTTGCCAAGTCCGCCCACAAACTGGCCGAAGAGATGTATAAAGAAGCGGCCAAAAAGCAGAAAGAAGCCCAGGCCGGCCAGCAAAAGGACGCAAAAGACGAAAAGGCCCAGGATAAGAAGAAAGACGATGTAGTCGACGCAGACTACCGGGTTGAAGACGAAGACAAGAAAAAGGACTGATCAATCTGTGGCAAAAAGAGACTACTACGAGGTACTCGGGGTAGGCAAGGATTCCAGCCCGCAGGAGATAAAACGCGCCTACCGGAGGCTCGCCGTAAAATACCACCCTGATAAAAACCCTGGCGACAAATCCGCCGAAGAAAAATTCAAAGAGATATCCGAGGCATATGAAGTCCTGAGTGATGCCAAGAAAAAATCCACGTATGACCAGTATGGGCATGCCGGATTGGAAGGGGCATTCGGAGGGGGCGGATTTAACTGGCAGAACTTTACACACTTTGATGACTTGAAAGACATATTCGGCGACTGGGGGCTCGGAGATCTTCTGCGCGGTTTTGGCGTAGGGGGAGATATTTTTGGTTCAGGCGGCCGAAGGCGGGGAGGGCCTGCGCGCGGCTCTGACCTGGAATACGAAATTACAGTAGAGTTTAATGAAGCCGCCTTTGGAGTCCAGAAGGCCATCGAGATACCCCGCTATGAGACGTGTTCGAATTGCAAAGGCGACGGTGCCAAGCCAGGTACAAAAAGGCAAATCTGCCCTGCATGTAAAGGCGCGGGCCAGGTAAGCACCACAAGCGGATTTTTCAGTATTTCCAGGACATGCAGCAAGTGCCGTGGCGAAGGCTCGACGATAAAAACGCCTTGCGAAAACTGCAGCGGCCTCGGCAGGACAAGGGTAAAGAGAAAAATAACGGTCAAGATCCCGGCAGGCGTCCATACAGGTACAAGGCTCAGGGTAACAGGCGAGGGAGAGGCCGGGCATCGCGGAGGCCCAAGGGGAGACCTTTACGTTTATATCAATGTCAGAGAACACCCCCTTTTCAAACGTGACGGATATGATATAATATGTGAAATACCCATAAGTTTCCCTCAGGCAGTCTTTGGCGCGGAAATAGAAATACCTACATTAGCCGGAAAGGCCAAGATGAAGATACCTCCGGGCACACAGAGCGGGCGATTTTTCAGGCTCAAGGAAAAGGGTATTCCGAACCTCAGGGGATACGGAAAAGGCGATGAGTATGTGAGGGTCAAGGTAGAGACGCCTACAAACCTCAACGCCGAACAAAAAAGGCTCTTAAAAGAATTTGCCGCCTCATGCGGCGAAAATACTACACCGCTTTCAAAGTCATTCATGGAAAACCTGAAAAGGATATTTAAATAAATGGCAGACGTAATTCCTTTTAAAGGTATATTGTATAACCCGGAGAAGATTGATGACCTCTCCAGGGTGATGGCCCCGCCTTACGATGTCATATCGAGTGAGATGCAGGAAGAGCTTTATAGAATTGACCAGCATAATATAATCCGTTTAATCCTCGGAAAAGAGCTTGGCAATGACACTGCCGCAAACAATAGATACATACGGGCACAAAACGAGTTCAATAATTGGGCCGATAAAGATATATTAAAAAAAGATAAAAACCCCTCTCTTTATATATACCAGCAAAAATACCTCCACAAAGGAAGCATAAAGGTGCGCACCGGTTTTATCGGCCTCATGAAGATAGAGGACCCCAGGAAAAGCCAGGTGCTTCCCCACGAATATACGCTGAAGGGCCCCAAGAAAGACCGCCTCAAGCTGATGAATAAGGTAAAGGCAAACTTGAGCCCTATATTTTCATTATTTGAAGACGAAAATTCTTTTGTTACGAATATACTCCTGAAAGCAGAAAAAAAATCTTCTCCTTTAATAGATATAGACCTGGACGGCGTCAGCCATAAATTATGGAGGATAAAAGATGCTTCTTCAATAAAAAGAATAACCCGTTTTATGAAATCAAAGGCCATATTCATAGCAGACGGCCACCACCGCTATGAGACGGCGCTCGCCTTCAGAAACCAGATGCTTAATAAAAAGGGGAACAAAAAATCCTTTAATTATATAATGGTATATTTTTCAAATCTCAACCAGGAGGCAATAACGATCCTTTCAACGCACCGCGTTATAAAGGATATAGCAAACCTGACACCAACTAAACTCTTATCCAGGTTAAAAGGGTTTTTCGAGATAAAAAAGGTGAAGACCAGAAAAGGCCTCTTAAAGGGCCTGGACAGGACAAAAGAGGGCTGTTTCGGGCTATACTGCGGCAGGGGTAATTTTTATCTTTTAACACTGAAGCGGGGCGTATCTTTGGATAAATTGATAGCCCCCGGTAAATCGGCCAGCTGGAAACGCCTGCCCGTAACGATCTTACACGAACTTATACTCAATCGTGCGTTAAGATTAAAAGAAAAGCTGGCAAATGAAGACAATATCATATATACTAAGGATGCGGATTATGCCATTAATCTGGTGGATAAAGAAAATTACAAAGCCGCATTTTTCCTGAACCCCACCAGCGTGGATCAGCTTAAAGATGTCGCACAATCGCGCAGCAGGATGCCGCGCAAGTCCACATATTTTTACCCGAAACTGCTGAGCGGCCTTGTAATAAATAAGTTTTGATTATGAAAGAAATACAGGAATTTTTAATAGAAGGAAATGCCGAAAAAGTCAAGGAGCTCGTAAAGAGCGCCCTTGACAGTAATATTTCCCCAAAAGAGATATTAGACAATGGCCTTATTGCGGGCATGGATGTGGTGGGCCGGCGTTTTAAGAATAACGAGATCTTTATCCCCGAGGTTTTGATAGCCGCAGAGGCAATGAATGAGGCGTTGGAGCTTATCGAGCCGCATCTGGCAAGGTGCGGGGTCCAGCCGAAGGGCAAGGTAGTGGTTGGCACCGTGAAGGGCGACCTGCACGATATCGGAAAAAACCTTGTTACAATGATGCTTAAGGGCGCGGGTTTTTCTGTGGTTGACTGCGGCATAGATGCCGCGCCCCAGAAGTTCATAGATAAAATAAAAGTGGAAAACGCCACAATTGTGGCCCTGTCATGCCTTATCACCACCTCTATGCCTTCCATGGCCCAGACAATAGAGGAGTTAAAGAAGCAGGATATAAGAGATAGAGTCAAGATTATGGTGGGCGGTGCGCCCATCACCCAAGGCTTTGCAGATCAAATAGGCGCAGACGGATACGGCAAGGACGCTGCAAGTGCCGTGACACTGGCAAAGGAATTTCTGGGGAAGACAAATGGCGCTATTCAGAAAACCTGACTATACAAAAGTACGGGTATCAAAGAAAAAAAACATTCCCGGCGGCCTCTGGACCAAATGCATCGACTGCAACCAGATCATCTATAATAAAAAATTAGAGGAAAACCTCAAGGTCTGCCCGAACTGCAACTACCACTTTACGCTGGGTGCAAGAGAGCGGATAAAGCTTGTTCTTGATAAGGCCAGTTTCCATGAGTATGATTCTGAAATGGAGTCAGTGGACCCCCTGGACTTCAGCGGACCCAAAACCTACAAAGAGAAATTAAAAGAAGAGCAGGCGCGCACCAATCTCAAAGAAGCGGCCGTAACAGGCAGCGGTACCATAGACGGCGAGAAAATAATAATCGCTGTTACCGACTCCAGGTTTATTATGGGGTCCATGGGCTCTGTTGTGGGTGAGAAGCTTACAAGGGCAATCGAGCGGGCCACAAAAAATAAACTACCCCTTATCATTATATCCGGCTCAGGAGGCGGGGCAAGGATGTACGAAGGGATGCTTTCCCTTATGCAGATGGCAAAGACATCCGCAGCGCTCTCAAGGCATAATGAGGCAGGGTTCCTTTTTGTATCAGTTCTCACCAATCCAACCATGGCAGGGGTAATGGCGAGTTTTGCCTCCCTCGGCGATGTTATCGCGGCAGAGCCAAAGGCATTAATAGGCTTCACAGGCCCCAGGGTCATTGAGCAGACCATAAAACAAAAACTGCCCAAAGGATTCCAGCGGTCAGAATTTCTTCTGGAACACGGCCTCATAGATATGATAATCCACAGAAAAGACCTTAAGGACAGGATCAGTACATTAATAGAATACTTTAGTTAAACCAGGCGGAGCAAGATATGGCGCAGATAAGTTTAAGAAATGTAAGCAAGGCCTTTGCCGGCAATGTAAAGGCAGTCGATGGAGTCAGTATTGGCGTGGAAAACAAGGAATTTTTGGTACTTGTAGGCCCTTCAGGCTGCGGCAAGTCTACAACCCTCAGAATGATAGCAGGGCTTGAAGACCCTTCATCCGGGGAGGTCTGGATAGGGAATAAACTCGTGAACGATGTGCCTCCGAAAGACAGAAACGTTGCCATGGTCTTCCAGAATTATGCCCTCTATCCCCACATGAGCGTATTTGAGAACATGGCCTTCGGCCTGAGGCTCAGAAAATACCCGAAGGCGGAGATACAAAAAAGGGTGAAGGACGCGGCGGGTATCCTTAACATAGAAGACCTTTTGAAGAGAAAACCAAAAGAACTCTCCGGCGGTGAAAAGCAAAGGGTTGCGGTAGGCCGCGCGATCGTCAGGAAACCCATAGCATTTTTATTCGATGAGCCGTTGAGCAACCTGGATGCAAAACTCAGGGTGCTCATGCGGACTGAAATAAATAAACTCCATACGCGGCTCCAGACCACAATGGTCTATGTGACACATGACCAGACAGAGGCAATGACCCTTGGCACGCGCATCGCGGTAATGAAATCGGGCCGCATCCACCAGATAGCCGACCCCATAACGCTGTATGATAAACCCGTAAACAAATTTGTAGCCGGTTTTATAGGGACCCCGCCGATGAACTTCATGAACGGAAAGATAATCAAGGCCGAAGGCAAACTTCATTTCGATGAGGGCAGGACCAGGCTCAGGATCATAGATGAGATGGTGCCCAAATTGTCGGCGTACATAGGCAAGGATATCATATTCGGGGCAAGGCCCGAAGATATATATGATAAACTGTTTGTCACTGAAGCGCCTTCCGACAATGTATTGACCGTGACCGTTGAAGTTATAGAGCCGATGGGTTCCGAGGTATATCTTTATTTAAACACAGGCTTAAACTCATTTATCGCAAAGGTGCCCGGGCACGCCAAACCGGAAGTGAATCAGGAAATGGACCTTGTCTTTGACATGTCAAAGGTCCACTTTTTTGACAAGCGCACCGAAGAGGCTATTATCTGAATGAAGCCCACCAAAGATAAGCTTGTCTTTGGATTTCTCACCATTATTTTATGTCCGGCCTCTCTCTATCTCATACTCAAAATCTCCCCGAATCTCGGAGCTGCCCAGGTTAATCCCGCAGGGTTAATCGCGGCGCTCTTTCTCTTCCCGGCCATTTTTATATTAACAGGCTGGATTGCCTTTGGCTGGATCGGATCGGCCCTGATAACACTTGTCTCAACAGGCCTGGCCCTGCTTCTTATAGGTGTATACAAACTGCCCGTATTTTATCTGAATATTTCGGCATTCCTGATGAGCTTCCTTGCCGGATATAAGATTACGAAAGATACAAATGATTCAACCCAGCTGGCTAAAGTGGAAATAGAGGAGATAGAAGAAAAAGAGAACACCATCAGCGCAGACCTGAAAAAACACGCTTCCCAGCACGAAGCCCTCAACAAGAAGGCGGCCAGATATTCCGAACTCAAAGACATAACTGAACTTTTCTCAGGCTCGCTTTCCCTTGATAACACCACTGGCCTTATAGTAAAACGCGCATCGAAGCTGATACCGAAGGCCGACCGCACTCTTATTTACCTGGTTGACGCAAAAAAACAGGAATTAATGCTTAAGGGTTCTGTAAAAGAGGAACTGGCGGATAAGATCAAATCAAAAAAAGGCGACATCTTTGACAGGTGGGTCATGAGACAGAAGCAGCCGCTTTCCATTCTTAATATTGACAAAGACTTCCGATTCTCGACGGAAGAAATCGACATCATGGAAATTCCGTTTAAAAGCCTCATCGCCTATCCGCTTATTGCCGAAAAACGCCTTATAGGCATTATGCATATGGACAGCATAAAGCCCGACAGCTTCAGCCCGGATGACCTGAGGCTCCTGGGAATTATCTCTGACCTGGGGGCTGTGGCTATTGAAAACGCCATGCTTTATCAAAGGACAACCGAACTCGCCATAAAAGACAGCCTGACGGATCTCTTTCTTCACAGGTATTTCAAAGAGCGCCTTGAGGCAGAACTCAAAAGGGCATACCTCAAGAATTACAATGTTTCGCTTTTGATGATCGATATAGACCGCTTTAAAAATTACAATGACAAATACGGCCATACAGCAGGCGATATCATGCTTAAAAGAATGGCAGATATTTTTACCCAGCTCGTGGACCCCGGAGACATTGTGGCCCGCTATGGCGGTGAGGAATTTGCAGTTTTATTATTCGGCAAAGATAGAGGCCAGGCAGAAAAAATAGCCGATGCAATACGCGGGAAAATAGAAAAGGAAAAGTTTTTGCTGCGAAGAGAAGAGACGCATGCTACCGTATCTGTCGGGGTATCCGGGTTTCCTGTGGATGCCAAAACAGGAGAGGCCCTTATAAAAACGGCCGATAACAATCTGTATAAAGCAAAAAAATCAGGGAGAAACAGGGTATGCTGATTTTTTATGTATTAATACTTATATTCTTAACAGCAGGATTGCTGCTTGCCTTAACCGGATTCAGGAGGCTGAGGCTTGGTTTTAAAAAATCCTACCAGGATAAACTGGATTCATTGAAGCAATCGTTCAATCGCATCCGGGAGGAAGACCAGAACTTATGTCTGGCCAACAAGAGGTTAAACGAAAAAATATCCGGCATTGCAAACCTTTATGAAATCACAAAAGACATGTCTATGACCCTGGAAAGGGTAGAGCTCTTTGAAATCCTCGTCAGGCATCTGAGGAAGAATTTTATATTTAAAAAATCAAGGCTGATCCTTCTGGACAAAAAATCGCCCAAAGTGATAGATAAGATTTACAGGATCCGTATTACATCGCAGTCGAGACCAGCAGGATTTTATACCCCCGGGCCAAGGGCCCACCTCAATAAACAAGAAGGCCCTGACGTGGCCCTGATTGAGAGGATAAGCCGGGAAAGAGAGATTATAAAAACAGGTTCATACAGGGAGAGTTTTGTAGCCGTTCCCATCATTATAGAAGATGCCCTTATAGGGGTCCTTACCATAGAAGGGGTCTCTATGTATGAGTTTGATAATTTCCTGATCCTCGCCAGGCAGTTTATACTGGAGATGCGGAAGGTCGAGCTGTACACGCGCGTGCAGGAATTGGCCGTTACAGACGGCCTGACAGGCGCATATGTGCGCAGGCATTTTCTTGAACGTCTTGATGAGGAATTGAGGCGTTCAAAGAGGCACAAGTTCAGTTTTTCATTTCTCATGCTCGACATCGATTATTTTAAAAACCTGAATGATACATACGGTCACCTCGTCGGAGACGCCTGCCTGACGCGGCTGGTAGCAATATTGAAATCCAACTTACGAGAAATGGATCTGGTTGCCAGATTCGGCGGGGAGGAGTTTTCCATACTCCTGCCCGAGACCGACAAAAATCAGGCACTCCTTGTAGCCCAGAGGATACTACAGGCGGTTGCGCGAGAAGAGTTCCAGGTGTATGACGAATATACAAAGCTCACAGTAAGTATCGGGATTTCCTCATATCCGGATGATGACCAAAGAATAGCCGGCCTCATTGAGAAAGCAGACGCCGCCCTTTATAAAGCCAAGGACGAAGGACGAAACAGAATAGTAGCAGTGTAACAGGCTAGGGACACTTCTAGCTTCAAATCTGGGACACTTCTCCTCACGATTTGAGAACCGTCCCTAAAATGATTGACAAGACCTCTCCTTTTAGGATATAATCTTAATAATATTATGTTATTGATATGCTAAATAGAGAGGTTGCCTTATGTATTATATAGGAGTCGATATAGGCGGTACCTTCACCAAGATAGCCCTCATCAGTAAGACAGGCAAGATTCTGACAAAGATAAACCTCCGGACAGCATCCTACCCAAAAAAGCAATTGATCAAAAAAATCATTGCCTCAATAAAAGAAATCCTCTCAAAGAAGAAATTAAGCACAAACCGGGTAAAGGGTATAGGCGTAGGCCTGCCCGGCCTTATAGACAGCAAAAAGGGCGTAGTGCGCTATTTAGTAAATATCCCCGGCTGGAAAAAGGTCCCGTTAAAAAGGATATTCGAGAAAAGACTGAAGATAAAGACCTTTATTGATAATGATGTAAATGCAATGACCCTGGGCGAGCTTTATTACGGCGCCGGCAGGGGTGCTAAAAATATAGTTTGTATTACACTGGGCACAGGTGTCGGCGGCGGCATTATCATAAATGGCGAGCTTTACAGGGGCAGGGACCTTGTTGCCGGCGAAATCGGCCACATACCCATTAATGAGCATGGGCCAAGGTGTAATTGCGGCGGCAATGCGTGTATCGAGTCTTACGTGGGAAACCGGTATTTAATGAAGAAGCTTTCAAAGGAAGGCAGGAGAAGCATCAGTCTTAAATTGCTGAATAGGGAGGCCCAAAAAGGCAGGCCCCATGCAGTCAGGTTCTGGAGATATATCGGCGAAAAACTCGGCATAATGCTTGTAGGGGTGGTAAATTTCCTCAATCCGGAAAAGATAATCATAGGCGGCGGTATAGCAAATGCAGGTAAGCATTTATTTAACCCGTTAAAAAAGACAGTCGCAAAGCGGGCAATGAAGGTTCAGAAAAAAAGGGTAAAAATAGTAAAGGCAAGGTTGGGCGGCAATGCCGGCGTGATAGGTGCGGCGGTTCTGGCAAAGGAGGGGAGAAGTTGAAGATATTTATTGATACAGCCAATATAGACGAAATCAGGGAAATGAATGATTGGGGTATAGTTGACGGGGTTACTACCAACCCTACTTTAATAGCGAAAGAAGGCAGGGACTTTATTGAAACAATCCGGGAAATCGCCTCAATAGTAGACGGCCCCATAAGTGCAGAGGCAGTGAGCATGGACTCTGAAGGCATACTTAAAGAGGCAAGGCCTTTGGCCAGAATACATAAAAATATAAATGTAAAAGTCCCTTTAATGGCCGAAGGCCTGAAGGCAGTCAAGGTCCTTTCCCGTGAGAGAATAAAAACAAATGTAACCCTTTGCTTTTCCGCAACACAGGCACTCTTAGCGGCAAAGGCAGGGGCGACCTTTGTAAGCCCCTTTGTCGGCAGGCTGGATGATATAAGCCATGTAGGCATGGGCCTGATACAGGACATCAAAACCATTTACAAAAACTACGGATTTCAGACACAGATTATAGTCGCCAGCATAAGAAACCCTCTCCATGTGCTTGACGCAGCAAAAATGGGCGCGGACATTGCCACAATTCCGTATAAGGTCCTGAAGCAGCTTGTCAGGCACCCCCTTACTGATATCGGAATCAAGAGATTTTTAAAAGACTGGGAAAAGGTCCCAAAATAAAAATGAATTCCAAAATTTTCAGAATATTTTTTCTAGCCTCATATATTTTCCTCATACTATCCTCACCGAGTCTCTTTGCCCAGGAGAAGGAAGAAGAAGAAAAAGAACCCATTGTGGTAAAAGGCGACAGGGTGGAGTATTTCTATGAAGAAAAAAAGGTTACAGGGGTCGATAATGTAATCATCACCTACAAGGACATGATACTTACCTGCGACCAGATAGAAGTGGACATGGAAAGCAGGATCGGCAAGGCCCGGGGCAATGTAGAGCTTAAGCAGGGAAGGAGCACATATCGCGGAAAACGGGTAAATTATGATTTTGATAATGAACGAGGCACTATTATAGAGGCGGAGGTGAGGTCCGAGCCATGGTATGGCGGAGGCAAAGAGGCGCACAAGGTATCAGAGAAGGCCTATTTTATGCAGAAGGGCTTTGTAACAACATGTAATCTGGCCAAACCTCATTACAGGATCCAGGCCAAGGAAGTAAGGATATTTCTGGATGACAAGGTTGAGGCAAAACATGTGGTGGCCTATATAGGCAAGTGGCCTGTCTTTTACTGGCCTTATTATTATCACCCCCTTAATGATGACCGCCCGCGTGTAACAATTATCCCCGGCCGCGACGACAGGTGGGGTTATTATGCATTGAGCGCATGGCGTTATTATTTTCATGAGTGGTCAAGGGGTTATGTCCATATTGACTGGAGAGAGAAGAAGGGCATGGCCCTGGGGGTTGATTATAAATACAGGGTCGGCTATTTCGGCAAAGGGTTGGCGAGATATTATTACGTCTATGAACACGGTGAAGAGTTTAAGGATGAGGACGGTGATTTTCGCGAAGCCACTACATCAGAGATGGCTGACGGCTTTGAACCGGGGGACGAGCGCTGGAGATTTCATATCAGACATAAATGGCAGATTGACGAGGATACCCTTGCCATAGGCGAATATCAGAAGGTTGATGACGCGCTTTTCCTGAAAGATTATTTTTACAGGGAAGAATATGAAGCACAGAATCAACCGGAGACGTATCTATCCATAATAAGGACCAGGCCCAAATACACATTGAGTGCCTTTGCCAGAAGGCGGGTCAATAAATTTTTTACTGTAAAGGAAGATCTCCCCGAACTGAAATTGGAAATACACAACCAGAAGGTTAATTCAGAATCAGGATTCTATTACACATCAGAGACAACCTACTCCAACTTATCAAAGCGCTTCAGAAACGAAGAACAAGAACACCTGAAGGCAAATAGATTTGACACATACCAGAGGTTTTCTTATCCGTTCAGGGTTAAGAAGGTCCTTAATTTAACCCCATATGCGGCACAGAGATACACCTGGTTTTCAGAAGATATCATGAATCACATGAATGAACACCGTTTTGTACCAACCCTCGGGATAGAAAGTTCTATACGCTTCCACAAGGTATTTCCCGTTGAGACAGATTTTCTTGATCTGGATATCCACGGCCTGAGGCATCTTATCGAGCCATCCATTCACTATACATATACACCTACACCTAACATAAAATCAGCAGATCTAAAACAATTTGATGGGTTTGACAGCATTAACCGGGATCACAGGATAATCTTTGAACTGGAAAACAAACTGCAGACAAAAAGAGGGGGGCAGAGAAAGCCGTTTGACCTGGTCAGGTTTATCACCCGCACAAGCTTTCTTATAGACATGAAGGACCCTCAGCCGGATGATCTGGACAGTAATGCGGATGAAAATGTAACCAACCTGAGTGATATTGAATTCGATTTGGAAGTAAGGCCTTATTCCTGGCTTCGCTTCGATAT
>CAYVIU010000015.1:0-13241 GCA_964451625.1 uncultured Planctomycetia bacterium
TCGACCCTTTTAAAGAGTATCCCCGTGCCTTCCGGGGCAGGGTTTATCGCAATATTAACATTGGCCCCTGTATGAAGGCCTACGCCGCTCAGTTTAACCTGATTTTTTATTGTTTGTTCTTTCTTCATTTTTTATTTGAATTTTTTAGCCGGATTTTTTTCCAGGTCCGTAAGTTTTTTTTCTAATTCGGCTACTCTTTTGGTAAGCTGGGGAAGGCGGGAAGTAGCGGCTATTATTTTTCTCGCTTCCTGATAAGGCTTGGCCGGGATACCTATAACTATGCTCCCGGCTGGAAAAGATTTGGTGACGCCCCCCTTGGCCCCTACCATGACTTTGTCTCCCAGGGAAATATGATCGGTCAAGCCCACCTGTCCGCCCAGCATGACATTCCTGCCGAGTGTGGAACTCCCGGAAATACCTGTCTGGGCAACTATCACGCAGTTTGGCCCTATTTTCACATTGTGGGCTATCTGGACAAGGTTGTCAATCTTTGTGCCCTTGCCTATTACTGTCTGCCCTAACGTGGCCCTGTCAATGGTAACGCAGGAGCCTACTTCAACATCGTCTTCAATGACGACCGTGCCGAGCTGAGGTATCTTTATGTGTTTGTCTTCAACCTGGTGATATCCGAATCCGTCCGTGCCTACAATGGTCCCGCTGTGTATTACGCAATTATTGCCTATTGAAATCCTCTCTCCGACCACCACATTCGGGTAAACCACGCATGAGGAGCCTATCTTTGCCCCGGGCCCGATATATGAACCGGCATATATTACAGTGTTATCCCCGACTTTCGCAGTTCCGGAAATTACAGCACCCGCGCCGACTGCCGTATTTTTTCCCAGGGAGGCACCTTTATCGATTATTGCCGACGGGTGTATGCCCTGAGGGTGTTTTACCGCCTTTGACTGTATAAGATTAAGTATCTTTGCAAAGGCCATTGAGGGGTTTTCGGTGCGGATGATCGTCTTTGAGGATTTTTCTACAGTTTTAGGGGTAATTACACAGGAGGCGTTTGTCTTTTCTATGAGGCGCACATGCTTAGGCGTATTTGCAAATGTAAGGTCTCCGGAAACAGCATCCTCTATTGAGTTTATGCCTGTTATTACAACTCCGGCGTCACCTACAAGCTCTCCGCCTACAAATAAAGCTACTTCCCTCGTAGTTCGTTTCATTTATTCATTCTCTTGATGATTTTATCGCTTAAGTCCACGCTTTCGCCGGCGTAAAAGAGTGAGCGTGAATCGAGAATGAGGTCGTAACCTTCCTTTTCACCAAATTCGGTAACGGTTTTATTTATCTCTATGAGGACGTCTCTGCCCATAGAGTCTCTTTCCCTGTTAAGCTCTTCTCTTGTGGCGCGGTCAAAGTCGCGCAGCGCTTTTAATTTATCCTCAATAGCTTCTTCTTTTTTCTCTTTGGCATTCGCTGCCAGGAGCTCTGCCTCTTCCTGGAGTTTTTTAATCTCGTTTACCTTTTTTTCTCTTTCCTTGTTCTTCTTCTCGGCCTTTTTTTCCAGAGCAGCTTCGGATTCCCTTGTTTCTTCATATCCGCTGAAGACCTTGTAGAGATCCACATATCCGATTTTTAATTCTTTCCCTTTTGCATATACCGCCGGGACAATTATCAAGATTGCCAATATTATTGCCAGTAATCCAACTGCCTTTTTCATTCTTTCCTCCTGTTAAAATTCCCTGCTCATGCTGAAATAAAACCTGCCCTTTTGCTCCTGGCCCTTGATGTCTTCCAGGGGATAGCCCCAGTCCACTCTCAACGGGCCCATCGGTGTCTTCACCCTTACGCCGACTCCGGTGCCGTGTTTATAACCTCCGGAGGCAAAATCTTCGATATCGCCCCATACATTACCAATGTCATAGAAGACTGCGCCTTTTATGACGTTCTTAAATACGGGGATCGTAACCTCGACGTTTCCTATCAACATTGCCTCGCCGCCGATCGGGTCGTTTGTTACGGCATCAGTGGGTGAAACGCTCCTCTCTCTATAACCCCTTATGGTGTTTGCGCCGCCTGCGTAAAACCTCTCATATATGGGGACAGAATCAGAATCTCCGTACTCGTTAACAATCCCCGCCCTGGCCTTTAATTCCAGTACGATAAACTTATCCAGCCAGTTGTAAAAATAAGACATGGAGGTAACGCTTTTATAGAATTCCTTGTCACCGAAAAATGGCCCGCCTGCAACCTCAGTGCCTGCGTTGAAGATAAAACCTCTTCCCGGGCTGAAGACATTGTCCCTTGTGTCAAAGCTTCCGTAAAGCGCCATGGTGCTCAGGATATTATCCCCTTCTTCGTCTTTTAAGTCGGAGCTTGCCTCGTCGGCAATCCCCGATATGTCAACCTCTTCCAGTTTATATATAAGGTCTCCGCGGATCTCTTCCGTGAATTCTTTCCCGAATCTTACGTCTCCTCCGAGACGGCTCTCTTCATAGCCGTACCCGACAGAGCGCTTTTTATCATGGCCGCTCCTGTACAGGTCAAATCCGAAAGATAGCGGGTAATCAAATATCCATGGCTCGGTCCAGGTCAGCATGTAGTTGCTTCTCACCATGCCGAGCTCTGCCTTGATATTAAGGTACTGGCCGTCTCCGGTGAATGTCGGGAAGTTAAAAATATCAAAGTTGCGCTGGGTTACCGCGATAAAACCGAGGAAGCGGTCTACTGAACTGTATCCGCCCCCGAAACTGAATTCTCCTGTCTTGGTTTCCTTAACCGAGACGACAAGGTCTCTCTTATCGGCCTCGCCGGAGTCTTCTGTATCCAGAGATACCTCTTCGAAAAAGCCGAGGTTATTCAGCCTTTCCCGGCTTCGTTTTATCTTGGAACCGTCAAAGGGCTCGCCCGGATATATGCGAAGTTCCCTTCTGATAACAACGTCTTTGGTCTTTGTGTTGCCCTGGATGTTTATCCTGTTTACATATATAAGGTCATTTTCGGTTACGTCGTAGCTGATGTCTATCCTGCCGGTTTTTTCATTAACAATCGGCGCCGGATACACACGGGCCAGTATATATCCCTTGTTGTAATAAAGCTGCTGCATATTCATGACATCTATGCGCATGCCCATATCGCTGAAGGGGTCATCCGTAAAAAGTTCGAGTGACTCGTCGAGATCATCCCGGGATAAAACTTCATTACCTGTAATTGTTATTTCCCCTACGAGATAGATTCTTCCCTCATCTACAAGAAGCGTTATATAGAGTTGTTTCTTATCAGGGCTGTAGTCAAATTCATGGCCCACTTTAATATCGAGGTAGCCCTCATTCTGGTAAAAACTCTTTATCTTCTCAAGGTCTTCTGCAAACTCGTCTTCTTTATAAAAGCCCGAACTGAATAATGTATCGCGCTTTGTGGAGATTAATTTTAAAATCTTTTTATCGGAGAAGGATTCATTTCCATCCACATAGATCCTTTTGATCTTGGTCTTCTGCTCTTCGTCAACTATCACGAGGAGTTTGGCGGTGTTGGCGCCCTTGTCAACATCGGCATCGTAGTTAACGCCGACCCTGAAGAACCCACGGGATTCATACAGCTTTTCGATTGCAGTTATGTCTTTGCGAAGCTGATTCTCGTCCAGAAGCTCGCCCGGCTTGATCACCATCTCCTGTTCCAGCTTTGCGCTTCTTATGGAAGCATTCCCTGTAAACACAAGCTCTTCCACAAGGGGTTTTTCCTTAACAATGAAAATCACCATGAGGCCGTCCTCGTAATCCTGGACCTCTATAGAGACGTCGGCAAAGTAGCCAAGTGAATAAAGCCTCTTTAAGTCATCGTTAAGGACATCCTGGGAAAATGGTTCATTTGCCTTTGTCTTTACCTTGGAGAGGATTGTGGCCGTACTGATGGCATTGTTGTCTTTAACGCGGACGACCTTTACAGTCTTTGCCTTTGGCCTGGAAGGCGGCCCTTCCTCAGAGAAAGATGCTGAGACAAGAGCGAAAAAGAATACGGCCGCACTTAAAAGAAATACAAATATTCCCTTATTCTTCACGGTGAGAAATGTTCTCAAATCTTGTGTATTCATTTATGAATGCCAGCTCCTTTGTGCCCACCGGGCCATTACGCTGTTTGGCAACGATTACGTCGGCCTTGCCCCTATTCTCTTCTGTGGGATTGTAATATTCCTCTCTTAAAAGTAATAATACCAGATCCGCGTCCTGCTCTATGGCTCCGGATTCTCTCAAATCCGAAAGCTGGGGCCTGTGGTCGGCCCTCTGCTCAACAGCCCTTGACAACTGGCTGATTGCAATCAATGGAACACTGAGTTCTCTCGCGAGTGCCTTTAAGGATCTCGAAATATCGGAAATCTCCTGCTGCCTGTTTTCAATGCGGGCGGCCCCCTGCATAAGCTGGAGATAGTCGACGATTATGAGTTTAATGTCGTATTGCGCCTTCATGCGGCGCGCCTTCGCCCTTAACTCAAGGGCGGAGATTGAAGGAGTATCATCTATGTATATGGGTGCTTCGGAAAGTTTTCCGGCGGCATTGGTGAGGCGGGGCCAGTCTGCCTGGGACAGAAAGCCTGTCCTTACCTTGTGCGCATTTACTCTTGCGTGGGAACAGAGGAGCCTCTGGACAAGCTGTTCCTTTGACATTTCCAGGCTGAAAAATGCTATTGGTGTCTTTTCTATTACGCCTACATGCTCGGTGATGCAGGCGGCCAGGGCGCTCTTTCCCATCGAGGGACGGCCTGCTATGACTATGAGGTCCGAACTCTGAAGCCCCGCTGTCATTGTATCCAGTTCGTGAAAGCCTGTGGCAATACCTGTTACGTTTTCCTTGCGCTGGTAAAGATTGTCTATGGTTTCGATGCTGTCCTTTATAATCTCTTTTAACGGAATAGACCTTGTCTCAAGGTGTTTATGCGAGGTGATCTCGAATATCCTCTTTTCGGCGCGGTCCAGGATATCGCCGGCATCACCTTTGAAATCATAGCTTTCCTGGACGATATTGGTCGCCGTGGAGATAAGCGATCTCAGGATGGATTTTTCCCTTACGATTTTTGCATAATGGATTATATTTGCCGAGGTGGGGATAACGCTTGCAAGCTGGGTAACGTAGCTTGCACCGCCGACGCTGTCCAGCTGATTTCTTTGTTTCAATTCTTCCGTAACTGTAATGAGGTCAACTACCTTGTTTTTGTCATATAGTGTTATGATTACCGAATATATCCTCTGGTGGGCAGTCTTGTAGAAAGAACCCTCGTCAAGCATCTGAATGCCCAGGCCTATGGCGTCCTTGCTCAAAAGCATGGAGCCCAGGACGGCTATCTCTGCCTCAAGGTTATGCGGCGGGATCTTCTCTATTGCTTCCGCCTGATCTTTTAAAATCAGTTTTTGCGCTGGTGTCACTTTTTTACCACCCAAATTTTCACAGTGGTTACAACATCCGGATGAAGCTTTATCTCGGCCTGATAAACACCCAGATGCCTAATGGGTTTTTCCAGGTGTATCTTCTTTTTTTCTATTGTCAGGCCTTCGCGCCTGTAGCAGTCGGATATCATCTCAGGCGTAACCTCACCGAATAGTTTATCTCCTTCTCCGGCAGACATTGTTATCGTGCAGGAGATGTTTTCTAATTTCTCTCTCATGGCTTCGGCGTCGTGTTTTTGTTTTTTCTCTTTGGATTCCAGTTTCTTTTTCTCATTTTCAAGAAACTTGAGATTTCCCTTGCCGGCCTCTACTGCCAGTCCCCTTGGAATTAAAAAATTCAGGCCAAAACCGTCCTTGACCTTCACCACATCGCCGGCCTTGCCTGTTTTCTCAACATCTTTTGTCAGAATAACCTTCATTTTATCTGTACCCCGCTATATAAGGCATGAGTGCGGCTTCTCTCGCCCGCTTTATCGCACTTGCAACCTTGCGCTGGTGTTTCGGGCAGTTCCCTGAAATCCTTGAAGGGAGGATCTTTCCTCTCTCTGTTGTGAATTTCTGGAGCTTTGCTATGTCCTTATAGTCCACTTCTTTTGTTTTGCTCCTGCAGAAATCGCATACCTTTTTTCTTACAGGCCATACCTTTTTTCTTCCTCTTCTCTTTCCTTTTCCCAGTATCTTTTTCTTTTTTTTCAGCATTTGTCAATCCTTGTGTTTTTTTAGAATGGTGGTTTCTCAGTTGTTTCGGTGCTCTGGTTTACGTTTTCCTCTGATAAGGCATCCGGTACAGCCTGCGAGGCTTCTCCACTGGTGCTTTTTGTCTTTCCCCTGAGCCTGTCCAGAAACTGCACATTGTTTGCCACAACCTCAATGGTGCTTCTCTTCTGCCCCTCGGGTGTGTCCCAGCTCCTGCTCTGGAGCCTGCCTTCGACGAAAACGGAACTACCCTTGGCAAGGTATTCGCCGCATATCTCTGCCATCCTGCCCCATACAACCACCCTTGTAAAGCAGGTTTCTTTTTTTTTCTCTCCGGACTGCGCCGTGTACATGCGGTTTACAGCAAGGCTGAAGTTTGCCACAGCAGTGCCGCTCGGGACATATCTTAACTCAGGATCCCTGGTAAGGTTTCCTATAAGCATGACTTTGTTTAGATTAGCCATAAACTTAGATCACTCCTTTACGATAATCGTTTCTCTTATTATATCTTCGTTCAGCTTAGAGTCTTTTTTTAAAGCTGTTATAGAAGAGGGTTCCGCTTCAAAATCAAAGCGGTAATAGATGCCTTCCTTGTAGCCGTTTATGGGATAGGCGAGCTGCCTCTTGCCCCATATGTCAGAGGAAACCACGTTCCCCTTGTGTTTGGTTATGGATTTTTTGATGTATTCTACTGTCTTTTCTTCATCTTTTTTGTCCATATCCGGCTTTATTATGAACATACCTTCGTATTTTCTCATTATGAATTTTTTCCTTTCTAATTATACTATCACAGTATCAGATTCAAATCAAGCGTTAAACTTGTTCATCGCCACATGTATGCCGCCGTTTATCCAGGTGTATAGCGCCTGAGCGGCCTCCTCCAGCGTATCCTCGAGGAGTTTGAGGTCTTTTTTCTTAAAAGGCGCCAATACATGTGAGGTCAATCCGTCCCTTTGCTCTCTTCCTATTCCTATCCTGAGCCTTGGGAATTCCTCGGTCCTCAGGTTTTCTATAATGGACTTTATGCCTTTATGGCCGCCTGCGCTCCCTTTTGGCCGTATCCTTATCGAGCCAAGGGGCAGGTCTGCGTCATCATAGACTACCATCACATTATTCAGCTGGACATCTTCTTTCGCGACTATGCCTGCTACGGCAGGGCCGGACAGGTTCATATAGGTAAGGGGTTTGGCCATTATTACATCAACGCCTTCAATCCTCCCTCTGCCTGTAAGCGAGGTAAAATTTCCTCTCCTCATCCTGATAGAATGTGCCTTTGCGAGTTTATCAATGACCAAAAAACCCATATTGTGCTTTGTGAACTTGTATCTAAGCCCGGGGTTTCCCAATCCTACGATAAGGTGCATTTATTTTTCTTTTTTGCCCTTTTCTTCTTTAGGAGACGCTTCTTTCTTGGCCGGCTTCTCTTCGGCCTTGCCTTCTTCGCCTTCGCCTTCTTCTTCTTCCTTCTTTTCTTTCCTGATAAGCTCAGGCTCGGTAACCTCTTCCCCGGTTACTTCTTCGGCCGGTTTTTCAACATACGGGGCCTCGATAGAGAGGACCGTCAGCTCCGGATCGTTCATTATCTTGATTCCCGACGGGGCTACAAGGTCTTTGACATAAATGCTGTCGCCGATCTTTAAGGTCTCCACCTGCACTTCGATCCTTTCGGGGATCTGTGTAGGCAGGCACTCTATTTCCACTTCCCTTAAGATGTACTCCAGCGTACCGCCGTCTTTTACGACACCTTCCGGTTCGCCTTTTCCCACTATCGGCACATTGACCTTGATGGTCTCTGTCAGGAGTATCTCATGAAAGTCCACGTGGAGGATTATATCCTTCAGGGGGTGGTGCTGGATCTCTTTCATTATGACGGTTTTCTTTTTCAGCTTACCGTCGTCTTTGATATCCAGGTCCAGAAGCACGTTTTCTCCGGCCTTGGTGTGCAGGACCTTATAAAGGTCTCTCTGTCCTACCTTTACCTTTATAGTCTCTATACCTCTTTTATATACCACGCCCGGGACCTCGCCGCCGTCACGCAGCTTTTTTATCTTTTGCTTCCCGGTTTCTTCTCTTGTGTGTACATCGAGTTTGAGTCTCTTCATTTTCTTTCTCTTCCTCCTTTAAAACTTGAAGTCCTTATCGAAAAGGGAGCTGACCGATTTCTCTCCGTGAATCCTTGAAATCGCCTCTCCCAAGAGAGATGCCACCGAAAGGACCTTTATTTTGCTGATTCTCTTTTCTTTTGCCAGGGGAATTGTATTTGTCACCATGAGCTCTTTTATCGCGAGCTTTTTAAGCCTGTCAATCGCAGGGCCTGACAGGACAGGGTGGGTAACCGCAACAAAGATATCCCTGGCCCCTTCCTTCTTTAATACAGCGACTGCTTCCACCAGAGACCCTGCACTCGCCACCATGTCATCGATGATTATGACATTCTTTCCTTTTACTTCGCCCATTATGTGCATGGCCTCTGTTTCGGAGTCGTTTATCCTGCGCTTGTCGACTATCGCAAGTTCTGCCCGGAAACGCTTTGCGTAGGCCCTTGCTGCCTTTATGCCTCCGACGTCAGGGGTTACAACTACGAGATTTTTAATCTTTTTCTTTTTAAAATAGTCGTGGATTACGTTTATCGCATACAGGTTGTCCAGAGGAATATCAAAGAACCCCTGTATCTGCCCGGCGTGCAGGTCGACTGTCATAACCCTGTTTGCCCCGGAGGTTGTAATGAGGTTTGCCACAAGCTTTGCCGTGATCGGCACGCGGGGCTGGTCTTTTCTGTCCTGCCTTGAGTAGCCGTAATACGGAAGCACTGCGGTAATCCTGGCTGCGGACGCCCTTCTCAGCGCGTCTATCATTATCAACAATTCCACGATATTCTGGTTGGCCGGAGGGCATGTGGACTGCACCACAAATACATCCGAACCTCTTACGTTCTGCTTAATCTTAATCTGTGTTTCTCCGTCGCTGAATGTTGATACGTTGACCTTGCCCAGTTTCAGCCCCAGGTATTCGCAGATTTCCCTTGCGAGCGGCTGATTGGAGTTTCCCGAAAAAATTACGAGTTGGCCGTTTCTCATTTTTTCTTTCTCCTCTTTTTGGTCTTTATATTATGCGCCGGGATTCCTACTACCACCGCACCCGCGGGCACGTCATGTTTCTTTGTAACAACGCTCCCTGCGCCGGTCACGGCGTTCTTTCCTATCTTTACGGGCGCGACAAGCACTGTACCGCTTCCTATAAACGCCCCGCTTTTTATCTCGGTTATGTTTTTGGCCTTTCCGTCGTAATTGGCGACGACCGTGCCTGCCCCGATGTTCACACCTTCGCCTATCACAGTGTCTCCAATGTATGAAAAATGTTTTATCCTGGAGTTTTTGCCCACCTTTGTCCTGTTGATTTCCGCGAAATTTCCTATTTCAACATTGTCGTCTACCTTTGACCCGCTCCTTATCCTCGCAAACGGGCCTATGGAGCAGTTTTTACCGACAATTACATCGCTTTCAATAACAGTAAACGGATTGATGACGGTTTCCTTTCCTATTTCGACGTTTCCGGCAATGAAGGTGTTGTCCGGATCAGATATTGTGACACCTTCCTGCATAAAACGCTCACACGTCCTCTTTGATAAAATCTTCTCTGCCTTTGCCAGCTCAACCCTCGAGTTCACTCCGAGAGATTCTTCAATGTCGTTTGTTATGACAGAGGTAATTTTTTAATTGGAGCGGTGCATGATGGATACTATATCTGTCAGGAAATATTCTTTCTTCTCATTGTCATTTTTTATCTGCGAGAGAAAACGGAAGAGTTCTTTTGCCTTAAAACAGTAAACTCCTACATTTATTTCTTCAATCGCCTTTTCAAAGACCGAACAGTCGACTTCTTCGGCTATCTTGACTATCTGATTTTTATCGTCTCTTACGACCCTGCCGTAGCTTGTAGGATTGGGCAGGGTGGCCGTAAGCAGTGTCAGCGATGCCTCCTGAGAAAGGTGTGTGTCTATGAGTTTTTCTAATGTGTCTGTCTTTATGAGCGGGCTGTCGCCGTATATAACCAGTATGTTGCCGTTATAATTTTTAAAGGCTGTCTTTGACTCGAGGAGCGCATCCGCGCTTCCCAGGAATTTTTTCTGTTTTACGGTCCCGATGCCTTTTCTGCCTTTTAAGGCGTTTTTTAAAAGTTCCGACTTGTAGCCGGTGACCACCGTGATATTCTTTATCCCGGCAGAACGTACCGCATCCAGGACATAGCCCACCATGGGGCGCCCCGAGATTTTATACAACACCTTGGGAATGGACGCTTTCATCCGTGTACCTTTTCCGCCTGCCAAAACTACCGCTCTAAAGTCTTTCATGTTTCACCTCGGATAAGCTGGGAGGCCTGGATTCGAACCAGGACAGGCGGCTCCAAAAGCCGCTGTGCTGCCGTTACACAACCTCCCAAATCTTGTACTTACAGTTCTATGTCCCCGCCTTCAGTCTTTGGTTCTTCGGGCTTAGGGGCTTCTTCATGAACAGGTTCTGAAGCCTTTGGGGCTTGCTGTGTCTGGGCCGGGGCCGCGTGTGTCTGGGCCGCGCCTGATTTTACCTCTTCATAGGCGCCCAGGACCTTTTTTTGTATATATTCTCTGCAGTCAGCGGTAATAGGGTGAGCGATATCTTTGTGCTCTGACTCCCTGCCGCCTTCGCCGGGTGTAAACGGTTTTGATTCTCTCATCGGCAGGTTTGCACCGCATTGATTGCAGAATTTACTCCTCACAACATTTTTATAACCGCACTTCACGCACGGTTCTTTTATTTTTCTTGAGGGCATGGCAACAAACAGCCCTTTGTTTCCTTCAATGACTTTGACGTTTCTCACCACAAAAGCATTGTCTATGGTGATGGTTGCGTATGCCTTTAATTTCTTGTCGCTTCCTTCTTTCGCGAATACCCTTACTTCTGTGATTTCCATGGTACCTTATACCTCCATTTGATGTTTCAGATTGTGCACACTGCGTAGACCTGCCATTCCTTCTTACCGGCAAGCACATCTCTTTTCAACTTCTTTCCCGCGCCGATCGCCTCCCTTCTTGTTTTAGTTAAGCCAAACACGGCAGGGCCGCTGCCGCTGACAATTGCCTTTATACCTGCGTTAAATAAAGCGTCCTTGACCTGTCCTATTTCTCTATGGCGGGCCAGGGCCACTTTTTCAAGGTCATTATGTATAATATTCCTGAGGCTCTCAAAATCTCTGTTTTCCAATGAGCTTACTACATCTTTTAAAGACTGTGATTCTTCTTTTTCGTAAAACCCCAGCGATTCGTACACATCTTTTGTCGAAAGCCCAAAAGGTGCGGCTACCAAAACATGCCAGAGCCTTCTCTTTGCCTTAATCGGCGTTATTATGTCGCCCCTGGATTCACCGGATGCAAATCTTGCCTCATGAATGAAAAAGGCAACATCTGCCCCGAGCTTCCTTGAAAGATTCAAAAGCCTTTCCTGGCTCAGGCCAAATCCATACAGGGTGTTTAATCCCAAAAGCACACTTGCCGCATTGCTGCTTCCGCCGCCAAGGCCTGCAGCGACCGGAATCCGCTTTTTTATGTCAATCGCCGCGCCGCCAGGTGCATTCACTGCCTCGAACAGCAGCCTCGCAGCTTTATAGGCGAGGTTTTTCTCGTCGAGCGGCAGATCAGGGTTGTCGCAGGTTATGCGGATGCCTGTTTTTTGTTTTGCGAGCGTAATCTTATCACAAAGATCGATTCTTTCAAAAACTGTCTCTATATTATGGTAACCGTCCGGCCTCTTTCCCAGGATTTTCAGGAAAAGATTCAGTTTTGCCGGCGATTTTATCGCTAATCTATCCACGCTTCTTGAGCTTCAGGACATCTTTTGCCGCGAGCACAATGTCTTCGGTCATGAGCTTGAATTTTTTCAGGAGCTCCATGGGCTCGCCGCTTTCACCGAAGGTGTCGCGTATGGCAACCATTCTGACCGGGACAGGATTTTCTTCTATGAGGACCTCGGCCACTGCCGAGCCCATCCCTCCTGCCAGGAGGTGTTCTTCAACGGTGACGATTGCCCCTGTTTCTTTGGCGGCCTTTAAGATTGCGGCTTTATCAATGGGCTTTGGCGTATGGAGATTTATCACTTTTGTACTTATGCCTTCTTTTTCCAATATTGCCGCCGCCTTTTTGGATTCAACGAGTGTATGCCCGCATGCGATTATGGTAACGTCTTTTCCGTCTTTTAAAGTGTTCGCCTTTCCTATGATAAATGGATCGGATTCTTTTGTAACCAGAGGCGCCGGGTTTCTGCCGAGCCTTATGTAAACCGGGCCCGCATGTTTGGCCGCGGCAATGGTTGCCTTTTTTGCCTCAATGGCATCTGCAGGTACAATCACTGTCATGTTCGGGAGTATCCTCATGAGAGAGATCTCCTCTATTGCCTGGTGCGTTGCGCCGTCAGGGCCTACAGAGATTCCTCCGTGGGTGCCTATCACCTTTACATTGAGATTCATGTAGGCAATGGAAATCCTCACCTGGTCCCATGCCCTGCCGCTTGCAAATACTCCGAACGTGCACGCAAACGGTATCTTTCCTGTCAGGCTGAATCCTGCCGCAGCAGAGTACATGTCCTGCTCTGCCACGCCGAACCCGAAGAACCTCCCGGGAAAATCTTTTTTAAACCACCCCGCCCTTGTTGAGTCGGTTAAATCCGCGCACAAGACCACGACATCTTTGTTGGTTTTACCAAGCTCCAACAACGCTTCACCAAACCCGTTGCGGGTAGGTATTAATTTCTCCATCTTAGGTCCCCCACATCTATTTTTTTCTTTCTGAAATCTTCGAGCTCTGTGCTTCCTATAGTCAGGCTCTCACCGCTTATCTCATCATGCAGTCTTACTGCGTGAAAATCATTAAATTTATAACCGTTTAAAACAAGAGCCGCCGCATCAAGCACTGTGGTAAATATCCTATCCTGGTCTTCGGTCGTCATAAAAAATGTTTCAAGGTTTTTAGGGACGACTTCCATGTCAAACCTGAAACTTTTTACGCCTACGTCATTGCTAAAGGCCCCTTTTATGAAATTCACCTTGAACTTATCCTGCACGGCTTCGTCAACCATAAACGACCTCTCGGCCCGCTTGGCTATCTGAATCGCCAGAAATTCCTCC
>CAYVIU010000015.1:13264-16745 GCA_964451625.1 uncultured Planctomycetia bacterium
GATCTCTTTTATAAAGAACTGGTTATTCCAGTATCCGATGTCTCCGATGGTGCTTACGTCCTTGGCCAGGAATTCATCGAGGAGTGTTGTATCTTCTCCCACGCCAAGCTGCTCGAATATAGTCTTTAAGATCTGCTCCTTTTGCGCCTGCGGCGTGAGTTTTAATTCAATAATGGCCCTGTTTGCAAACTCACCCCTGGATATCTGCGTGTAGTGAAACATCTTTATGTCATTTACGTAGCGGATGATCACAACTTCCACCTCCGAGAACACCGGGTCCTGGGCGATAATAATGTAAAACTGTATGGGCGCGTCCGTACTCAATGTAACCCTTGAGACACTCAATACGACGTCGTTTATCTTGTCCCTGGCCTCTTCTGAAATACCGAGTGCCTGTTGAAGAAGGTTTTCAATCGGAAGATACACGGCCATGGTATTGCCGGCAAGTTCCACATCGACATCTATGCCATATTCGGTTTTGCACAACTGCTTCACCGCCTCATCCACTATCTCTTTGGGATAGGTGGGCGCGCAGCCTGTCTGAAAAAGAACATAAGCGGCCAATAAAATTAAAAGGGCCTTAATTTTTATTGCTTTTCTTGCCGATTTTATACTCATCGAAGATTGCCTTAACATCGTCATAGTCCAGCTCTTCTTTCTTCAGGAGTTCTTTTACGAATCTCTCGAGTATGTGTTTTTCTTTTGTGAGAAGTTCTTCTGTCTCTTTTATGCAGTCGTTGAGTATCTTGGACGTGTCGACATTAAGTTTGTCCCGTACCTTCTCTGAGAGCTGCTCTTTGGGTATTATGGTATAATCGCCCACAAGGCCGCTTGAACCCATGCCGAGCTTCCAGACCATGTTGTGGGCAACGGCCATGGCCTTTTTAAAATCGCTTGAGACGCCGCTTGAGGTGGCGCCATAGCGCTGTTTTTCGGCGCAATACCCGCCGAGCGCGACCTTTATATCTGCCATGTAAGAATCCTGACCCCTCGTGAATTCTTCCTCTCTTGGTGAATGGTGAACCGCGCCCAGGGTCTCTTTTCTTGAAATGATGGATGCCTTGAATACGTCTTCTGTCGGATGAAGCCTGTAGAGGGTGAGGAGGTGTCCTGATTCGTGGTAGGCGATCATCTCTCTTTCGCGGTCGGTCATCTTCCTCCTGCGCTTCACTCCCATATCTATCCTTTCCATGGCCTCGCTTATCTCACCCATGGAAACGCAGTCTTTTTTATTTCTTGTGGCGATGAGTGCCGCTTCTTTTATTATGTTCTCAATATCAGCGGGGGATTTAAAAACTGCCTTCCTGGCCAGGCGGAGAATGTTCATGTCGGGGGCGCACTTTATTTTTTTAAGATAATATTCAAAAATCTTTTGCCGGCCTTCCACGCCCGGGATATCGATGTAAACCTTTCTGTCAAACCGGCCGGGTCTCAGAAGTGCGGGGTCCAGTATGCCCTCGGCCGCGTTTGTTGCGCCTATCACTATAACGTTTTCCGCTTTGTCTTTTAATCCGTCCATTTCAACAAGGAGTTGGTTCTGTGTGGTGTTGGTCTCCTGTCCGCCTCCCATAAAACTGAAGGAACGCGTTCTACCTATGGCATCGAGCTCGTCAATAAAGATTATGCAGCATCCATAACCTTGAGCGAATATGCGCGCCCTTTTGAATAGCTTTCTTATCTTGGAGGCGCCGACACCTACGAATATTTCAGTGAACTCACTCGCCGCCATGGGTAAAAACGGGACACCTGCCTCTGTGGCGATTGCCTTTGCCAGATATGTCTTGCCGCACCCGGGAGGGCCTACCATGAGAAGGCCTCTTAAAATCTTTCCGCCTATCTTTTGCACGCGAGTGCGGTCGTTAATGAGCTGAACCACTTCCCACGCCTCTTCCTTGGCCTCGTCAATTCCTATAACATCGTCCCAGCGCACGTTGACATCCTTTGCCCTTACGCGGCCGGCTGCAATCTTTGTCATGCCGCC
This sequence comes from uncultured Planctomycetia bacterium, assembly GCA_964451625.1. GTDB lineage: Bacteria > Omnitrophota > Gorgyraeia > JABMRJ01 > CAYVIU01 > CAYVIU01. The sequence goes on from CAYVIU010000015.1 coordinate 15,246, forward strand.
TCTCAGGAAGAAGAGCCACATAAATACAAAGACCGACGCGTTTATGACGCCCATCAGGATGTACATGGGTATCTGTACCAACTGCATCTGCCGGTAGAATGACTCTATCCTGGACAGGCCCCATACAAGTAAAAATATAAGCAGGAATAAAACAGTAATGATGGTGAATTTTATCCAGTTCAGTTGAAACCACATCCTTAACCTGCGATTAAGCATTTTAAAGCTCCTTTAGTTGTTGGTCCAGTTCTTTCAGGCCGCCCGCCAGCTCTTCGTCAGAAGGCGTGGTGCCGTGGAACTTATTATTGTTTTCTACGAAAGATACACCCTTGCCTTTTACAGTGTTGGCAATGATTACTGTGGGTTTTTCTTTAATCTTTTCTGCCTCGTCAAGGGCGGCCATCATGCTTCCGACATCATGCCCGTCGGTTGTGATTACATGCCATCCAAAAGCTTCCCATTTTTTGTCCATCTCACCCATGTCTTTTATGTCACAGCAGAGGCCGTCGATCTGGAAGCGGTTGCAGTCTATGATTGCGCAAACAGTGTCGAGCTTGTAATGGGTTGCTGTCATGGCCGCTTCCCATATCTGGCCCTCGTTTGTCTCGCCGTCCCCGAGAAGGCAGTATATGCGTGCTGGGTTTTTGTCCATTCTGAGCCCCAGGGCCATGCCGTTTGCAACTGAAAGCCCCTGGCCAAGCGAGCCGCTTGATATTTCAAGCCCTGCCAGGCCCAGCTGCGGGTGGCCCTGCAGCCTTGAACCGAGTTTTCTTAAGGTCTTGAGTTTAGATTTAGGAAAATATCCGACATCTGCCATAACCGCGTAAAGCGCGGGACAGCCGTGCCCTTTGGAAAGTATGAATCTATCCCTTTTGGGCCAGTCCGGATCTTTTGGGTTGTAACGCAGTTTATAATAATAGAGCGCGATGAGTATTTCCACCATTGAAAGCGAGCCGCCTGTGTGGCCGCTTCCGGCAATGTTTAACATTGTGAGGATATCTTTTCTTATCTCTACTGCCTTTTTCTTCAAAGCCTTTATGTCTGGTTTTTTGGTCATTTTTTCGCTTTCTTTAGTTTTTCTTTTACCTTTGGCTGATCCGGTTTTAGTTCAAGGGATTTTTTCCATGCATCCCTGGCCTTCTGGATCTGGTCCTTTTTAAAGTATGCATCCCCTAAATGGTCAAATATTATGGAGTCTTCCCCTTCAAACTTTATGGCCTTCTTGAGTTCAACAAGGGCCTTATCTATCATTCCCTTTTTAAAATATGCCCACCCAAGGCTGTCTATGTATGCGCCGTTTTCAGGGTCGATCTCGATGGCCTTTTGTATCAGGCTTATGGCCTCATCAAGATTGGTTGCATTCTCCGCGTATATGTAGCCCAGGTAATTATACGCATCCGAGTGTTTTGGATTTATCTCAATTGTCTTTCTGATCTGTACCAGGGCCTCGTCAATCCTGCCGGCCTTTTCATAGATCGCCCCCAGATAAAAATGCGCCTGGGC
>CAYVIU010000016.1:0-16203 GCA_964451625.1 uncultured Planctomycetia bacterium
CGATGATGCTTATTTGGGTAATCCTATAGAATTTGCAGATTTTCCAATCTATGTGCATACTGGTAGAGAAAACATTGAAAAGTGGAAGAGGCTGCAGGAATCCAGGAAAGCGAAGCCGCGATCCACAGAGCGACTCAACCGTCTCATCAAAGACGAGCATAAAGTTACCGATGCTTACATCGAACCTTCAAAGAAAAACGCCTTCGCAGTTCTTCATTTAGACGCAAACCATGACATAACTATGACCCTTGCAGGAGGCCAAAATTCTGCCCCCAGCGCTCTCCGTATGCAAAGAGAAATAAAAGAACTGCAAGAACAGCTAGAGATCGCTAAAAGGGAAGCTAGGACCGATGAGCTTACAGGATTGTATAACAAAAGAGCGCTTACCGAGTACTTGTCGCGCGAAATATCTTATGCCAGACGCCATGGAACCCAGCTTTCCGTTATAGTGATTGATGTTGATCATTTCAAACAGTTCAACGATACTCATGGTCATCAGGCTGGAGACAGAGCATTGATACATCTGGCAGATATTATTAGAAAAAGCGCTAGGACAGAAGACAATACTTTCAGATATGGCGGCGAAGAGTTTACAATAGTTGCGCGTCAAGCACCGGAGGGTATGAAAGAATTAGCAGAAAGAATAAGGAAGGCCGTAGAAAACACTCCCTTTGAAGGTAAAAGTATAACAATAAGCTTGGGAGTGTCAACACTTAGACCCGGAGATAGCCTAACATCTTTAATTGAGAGAGCGGATCGCGCCCTTTATTTGGCAAAAGATTCAGGCAGAAACCGAGTTACAACAGAACTTGAGAATGATGGTAAAGTTTCTGCCAAACACAGTTCGCCGGCGGCATTGGATTTAAGAGCACCCATAAAAGACGCCATTCAGGAGCTCGGCGCTGAGGTCGCCGACCACGAAACAGACCTCACCGGCGCATAATAAAATCCTACTTGAAAGCATATGTAAAGTAAGATATACTTAAATTAGAGAAGATTAGAATATGAATATAGAACTTGAAGTATTAAAAACAGTTACAGAGCGCTTGAATGATTCGAATACCCCTTATATGATTTCGGGGTCTGTTGCCGCCAGCTATTACTCGAAGCCCCGGATGACAAGGGATATAGATATCGTGGTTGAGCTAGCGGGCTCAGAGGTGGATAAGTTCACTGCTCTTTTTCAAAAGGATTTTTATGCAGATAAAGAGTATATCGAAAAAGAGGTTTTGCGAAAGGGAATGTTTAACCTGATTCATAGCCAGTACGCCGTAAAGGTTGATTTTATCATTCGAAAAGATTCGGAATTTCAGAAAACTGCTTTTTCGCGGCGCAAAGAATTATTAGTGGAGAATAAGCCGGCATGGTTTATATCTCCGGAGGATCTGATTTTAGCAAAACTGGACTGGGCGAAAGACAGCCATTCGGAGATGCAGTTAAAAGATGTGAGGAACTTAATAAAAGCGGTAGCCAGCTTAGATATAGATTATATTAAAAAGTGGGTTTCAAAACTGGGATTAGAGAAGTTATACAAGGAAGCGATCAATGAATGATACTCCAAAAAACATAGAAAAGCGTTTTATGGATATGATCATGGCGCATAGCCCCGAGGAGCGGCTTATGATGAGTTTTTCAATGTTTGATAGCGCCAGGAAATTAGTGAAAAGTTCCATTATTGAGAAACAACCTGATATATCAGCAGTTGAGATGAAGAAAGCAATCTTCTTAAGATTTTACGGTGACGAATTCAACGAGATAGATAAAAAGAAGATTTTAGCTGCTTTGGAAAAGGCTTGACATTTAGAGGTTTTGTGTTATATTGGTATCATCTTCGGGGTGAGGTGTGATACCTCAACCGGTAGTTAAAGCCTACGAGCCCTTTGTAGAGAAGGGCAGACCCGGTGTAATTCCGGGGCCGACCGTTCCCGCCACAAATAAGCCTGGCGGGATCCCGCCAAAGGCGGGAATAGTCGGGATGGAAGAAGATGGAAAAAAGTGTATTTTATTACCCCGAAGTGTAAACTTTGGGGTTTTTTAATGAGCAGATATTTTACCGAGCGAAGCGAGGTAAAATATAGGCCGAAGGCCGTCTGCGAATTAATCCGCCGAAGCCGTCGAAATCTCCCGAGCACTGGGAGGCGTAGGCGGATAGGACAATGCGATGAATTTTAACACAATCCAGGAAATAATCGAAGATATAAAACTCGGCAAGATGGTCATCGTGGTAGATGATGAGGACCGTGAAAACGAAGGTGACCTTGTCATATCAGGCTCTTTTGTTAAGCCAAGTGATATAAACTTCATGGCCAAGCATGGAAGAGGCCTCATCTGTGTGCCCATGGAAGGTAAGATTCTGGATAAACTGGGCCTTTACCCCATGGTCGCAAGCCCGACCGATGAATATAAGACTGCCTGGGCTGTTTCAGTGGATGCCAAAAAGGATATAACCACAGGCATCTCTGCTAAAGATAGGGCCATTACAGTAAATCTTCTTGCCAAGCTTGATGCAAAGTCGGCTGATTTTATCAGGCCGGGCCATGTGTTTCCCTTAAGGCCGCGTGAAGGCGGGGTGCTTGTAAGGGCAGGCCATACTGAGGCATGCACTGATTTACTCAAACTCTCAAATCTTAATCCGGTCGGCGTCATATGCGAAATCATGAACGAAGACGGCACAATGGCGCGGCTACCGGACCTTTTAAAGTTTTCCAAACAATTCAATCTCAAGATATGCACCATCAAAGACCTCATTAAATACCGAAGAAAATCCGAAAAATTCGTAAAAAGGATTTCCTCTACAGTATTTCCCACCGAATTCGGCTCCTTTGAGCTCATGCTTTATGAGTCATCCATTGATAAAGAACACCACCTGGCCCTTGTAAAGGGTAAGCCTGATAGCTCAAGCACATTAGTAAGAGTGCACTCAGAATGTCTTACAGGAGATGTATTCGGCTCCCTACGGTGCGACTGCGGAAACCAACTGAAGTGTGCCATGGATATTATTGAAAAAGAAGGCAAGGGCGTAATCCTATATATGAGACAGGAAGGCCGAGGTATAGGCCTTGTAAATAAACTTAAGGCCTATGCGCTCCAGGATAAGGGGCTTGATACAGTTGAGGCAAACGAGGCCCTTGGTTTTGACGCAGACTTGAGGGATTATGGAATAGGCGCACAGATCCTGGCAGACCTGGGGCTAAAAGACATACTCCTTATTACTAATAATCCACAGAAGATTGTGGGGCTTGAAGGATATGGCCTCAAGATAGTGAAGACTATCCCTATAGAGGTAGAGCCGGCACACGATAAATGCAGGCGCTACCTTAAAACGAAGAAGGAGAAGTTGGGGCATAGGTTAGAAAAGGTGTGATTGCTTCGTCGCCCCTTTGGGGCTCCTCGCAATGACACGAAACAAAAGGAGGAGAAGATGGCAAAGGTAATAAAGGCAAAGATGCAGGCAAAGGGGAAGAAGTTCGGCATAGCGGCTTCACGCTTTAACGAATTCATTTCCCAGAGATTGGTTGATGGCGCGATCGATACCCTTGAAAGGCACGGTGCAGATTCAAAGGCAGCCGATGTTGTATGGGCACCAGGCTCTTTTGAGCTGCCCGTAGTTGCACAAAAGATGGCAAAGAGCAAGAAGTATGATGCTGTTTTGTGTCTGGGCGCGATATTAAAAGGCGCGACACCTCATTTTGACTATGTTGCAAATGAGGCCTCAAAGGGAGTGAGCAAGGTTTCCCTGGATACAGGAGTCCCTTGCATATTCGGCATTATCACAGCCGATACCCTGGAACAGGCAATCGAGCGCGCCGGCACAAAAGACGGAAACAAGGGCCGCACGGCAGCACTCGCAGCCATTGAGATGGCCAATATATTAGAGGAGATTTAACATGCGCAAAAGGACCAAGGCGCGCGAATCCGCGCTCCAGGTTCTCTACCAGGTGGATATCACCGGAGGGGAGTTTGAAGCGGCGTTAGAGGACTTTTGCGCCACAAAAGAGAGGCTCGAAGAATCTGTCAAGGATTTCGTACGAGTTCTCGTAAGCGGCGCAATAGGAAACCTGAAAAAGATAGATTCCATCATAAGCCATTTTGCAACCAACTGGCAGATAAAGAGGATGGCTACTGTTGACAGGAACATACTGAGGCTGGCAACCTATGAGCTTGTTTTCATGGAGGATATCCCTGATAAGGTAAGTCTGAACGAGGCAGTGGAACTGGCCAAAAAATATGGCGATGAGGAATCCAGTAAATTTGTGAACGGAGTTCTTGATAAGGTAGCGAAGGAGGAAAAGAAAGAATATGCAGCACAAGATTGACCTACATGTGCACACGAACTTTTCAGACGGGACAATGTCCCCCGAGGAAATCGTCCAGGAGGCCAGGAAAAACGGCTACACTATAATAGGCCTTACTGACCATGACTGTGTAGATGGAATAGAGCGGGCAATAGAGGCAGGTAAAAAGCATGGAGTCAGGATTATCCCGGGTGTCGAAATTACCGCAGAGAAAGACGGCCTGGAAGTCCATATACTGGGATATTTCATAGATTATAAGGATGAGGACCTTAAGAAGGCACTGATTGAAGTAAGAGAGAGCCGCGAGAGAAGAGTCTATGATATGGTGGAAAAACTTAAAAAGTTTGATATAAATATAAACCCCGAAGCAGTCTTTAAATTAAGCCCTGAAGGATCTGTTGGCAGGCCGCACCTTGCGCGCGCACTCGTAGAAGGCGGATTTGTAAAATCTGAGGACGAGGCCTTCAGAAAATATCTCGGCGACAAGGCGCCATGCTATGTAAGAAAATTCAATCTCTCTCCCGAGGAGACGATAAAAATAATACTTAAAGCAAAAGGTGTCCCTGTATATGCCCATCCGAAGATGATGGGTAAGGACGAGCTTATACCTATTTTTGTAGCCGCAGGGCTTCGCGGCCTTGAAGTTATCCACACAGACCATGATGCCTCGACAGCCAAAAAATATCAGGATATTGCAGAAAAAAACAATCTCGTCATAACCGGCGGATCAGACTATCACGGTAAAGTCAAAAAGAATGTCTACCTCGGCAAAATCAACGTACCGTATAAAATCGTTGAAGACCTCGAAAAAGAGGCCGAGCGGGTCCGCAATTCCTAAAAATGCAAAATCATAAATTTTTCATGGAAAAGGCATTAGGGCTTGCCAGGAAAGGGCAGGGCCTCACAAGCCCGAACCCATGCGTGGGTGCGGTTGTTGTCAAAGACAACAAAGTGATAGCCGGCGCCTTTCATAAAAGGGCAGGCCAGGCGCATGCAGAGGCCCTGGCATTAAAAAAGGCAGGCCGCCGGGCAAATGGCTCAACTCTTTATGTGACGCTTGAACCATGCAACCATTTTGGAAAGACTCCCCCATGCACTGATACTGTAATCAAAAGTGGTGTAAAAAGGGTTGTTGTTGGCATGACCGATCCGAATCCCGTAAATAGTGGAAAAGGTTTAGCCCGGCTAAAAAGAAACGGCATAGCCGTAAAGACAGGCGTTTTACGAAAAGAGGCAGAATCTTTAAATATTCCCTTTGTAAAATTCATAAAAGAAAGAATCCCATACGTAACTGTAAAGGTTGCCCAGACCCTCGACGGAAAAATTGCCACAAAGACAGGCGACTCCAAGTGGATCTCAAATGATGCCTCGCGCAGGTTTGTCCATGTGATGAGGGAGCGCGTTGACTGCGTTTTGGTCGGGATTAATACGATATTAAAAGACGACCCGCTTTTAACACCAAGGCTGGGAAGGCCATCAAGAAAAAATGTCAAAAGAGTGATTATCGACAGCCACCTTAAAATACCCCTGAAAAGCAAAGTATTAAAAAACCCTGAATCACTAATTATAGCCACCACCAAAAAGGCATCTAAGAAAAAATTATTACAGTTAACCAGGAAGAAAGTAGACATAATCATAACAAAGGATAAAAAAGGACAAGTCAATCTAAAATCTTTTTTAAAAGAACTTGCCCAAAGAAACATTTCGCATATCCTTGTTGAGGGTGGAGGTAATATTGTATCGAGCTTCCTGAAAGAAAACCTGGTCGATGAAATGCTTATTTTTATTTCACCGAAGATTGTAGGCGGAAGGGATGCTGTTACATCAGTAGAGGGCGATGGCGTTAAGTTTGTGGATGAGGCCATTCCTTTGAGCAACATAAAAGTAGAACGATTCGGAACAGATATCCTGGTAAGAGGACATGTTTACAGGCCTGATTAAAGAGATAGGTAGTGTTGTAGAGATTAAGCGGACCGGCGATGTCCACGCCCTCGTCATCAATGCAGGCGATATTGTCAAAGACGCTTCAGTCGGCGACAGCATCGCGGTAAACGGCGTGTGCCTTACTGTTGTTAAGGCTGGCAAAGACAGTGTCGCATTTGAGATTATGGATGAGAGTATTAAGAAATCCAACCTTGCCTCCCTTACCAAGTCAAGCCCTGTCAACCTCGAACCATCCCTTAAGATAGGTGATAAGCTGGGCGGCCACTTTGTAACAGGCCACATAGATACTGTTGGCACAATTAAGAAAATATTAAAGAGTAGAGACACCTCCGAAATCCAGATAAGCTTCCCAGCTGAATTCAGAAAATACCTTGCCCCAAAGGGCTCAGTTGCCATTGACGGCATAAGCCTTACGCTGGGCGAGGTTAAAGAAAGCTACTTTTCAGTACATATTATCCCGCATACACTTAAATCCACCCGGTTAGCCGTTCTGAAAGCAGGTGAGGCGGTCAACATTGAGTTTGACCTGATGGCCAAATACGCCCAAAACCCCCTCAATAAGCCCAAGGGCATCACCCATGGCTTCCTCGCAGAACACGGCTTCATGTAATAACTCCAATTCCGATTTGACTTTATGCACTATCATATGATATACTTTATCAAGGTTTAGTTTATATACATAAATACTAAATGAAAGGGGGGAAGAAAGAGATGAAAAAGGAATTTTTAAGCATTCTATTAATTATAGCGATTATAGCCATGGCTTCAACAGCCCATGCAGGAACTCCTGTGAAGAAACTCGGGCGCGGCATACTCAACACATTGACAGGTGTGCTGGAAGTACCTATCACCGTTATCCAGACAAGTGCGTCTGAAGGATATATGAAGGGCATATCCACAGGGCTTATAAAAGGTATTGTCGGCGGTCTTTACAGGACGGTAGCAGGGGTGTATGAAATAGTTACGTTCCTGATCCCGGCACCGGCTGATTATGCGCCTGTAACAGATCCTGAGCTGTTGTTTGAGGAAATGGTAAAAGAAGATCCATCAATGGCAGTAGAATTTGCGCCATTGGGCTCGGACTTACATCCAGAACCCAAAAAATAACCATAAAAATATGAATAAAGGGTCAATTCTAATAGACATTAGGAGAGGCCCTTTATTTATATCCCATTATAAAAAAGGGGGGATAATATCATGCGAGAAGTACACATAAAAGAATTCATGGCCGCTTTACTTATTTTAACTATCCTGGCTGCGGCCACACCATGCTTTGCAGGCAGCCCCATAAGGAAGCTGGGCCGCGGTATTGCAAACATAGGGACAGGGATCCTTGAATTGCCCATAAACATCGTGAATGTCACCGAAGAAGACGGCTATATAGCGGGTGTAACCTACGGAGTCATGAAGGGCCTTGCGTATTCTCTTTTAAGGGTTGCGGTAGGGGCGTATGAGACAGTTACATTCATAGTTCCCGTACCATTTCATTATGACCCTGTCCTTGAACCCGAATTCCTGTTGAGCGAAGAATACTAAAATCACCCGTTTTTATACAACACTCGAAGTTACAATAAAAAAGTGTCGAAGCTTAGCTTCGACACTTTTTTGCTTCTATTGACTTAATATTGATATAATGATAAACTAATAGGTTATGTAGGTGCTAAAGACGTCGGGGCATAGCGCAGCTTGGCTTAGCGCGCAGCGTTCGGGACGCTGAGGTCCTGGGTTCGAATCCCAGTGCCCCGACCATTCATTTAAATATGTTAAAGACGATTCTAGGGATAATACTGGTCATTACGGCTCTGGCAGGCCTTGCTTCCTACCAGTTTCAGAACAATCCTGCCTTTAAGGAAAATATTAATGAGGCGCTGGAAGAGCTTACCAATGCCCCTGATGCAAAAGATAAGCTGCTTGCGTTGAGAGACAAACTCGTAGAGAGGAATATGCCCTTGATGCCGTTTGTCGCAGCCACGCTGTCAATCGCCGCACTGGCAGGGCTCTGGAAATTCCTCGCTAGACCCAAATAATGGCTAAGAAGAGACTGCACATATATTATTCAGGAATAGTCCAGGGCGTAGGCTTCAGGTACACTGCCCAGCGCGCTGCGGAAGGGCTCGGCATTAACGGCTGGGTCAAAAACACTGCCGATGGAAGGGTTGAAGCTGTGTGCGAAGCGGAAGAAGCGAAGCTGACAGAGTTTATAGAAAAGATAAAAACAGGCCCGCTAAAGTCTTATATACAAAAAACAGATGTGGACTGGTCAGAGGCCACTGGTGAATTCAGCGGGTTTGAAATAAGGTTCCGGTAATTTATGAAATACGCAATCTTTGCCGATATGCATTCTAACCTTGAGGCGTATCAGGCGGTGCTCGAAAAACTAAAGAAAGAAAAGCCGTCCAAGTATTTTTGTGTCGGGGATATCGTGGGCTACGGCGCCGACCCGGTCAAGTGCGTTGAGATTACAAAGGCCCTCAATCCTGTAAGTGTCTGCGGCAATCATGACTGGGCAGTGGCAGGCCTGGCAAACCTCGAAAACTTTAATCCCTATGCGAAAGACGGGATCGTGTGGACAAAAGAGGCGGTGGCGGATAAAGAAATAGATTTTCTTAAAAGGCTTGAGCTTGTCCATGAAGATGATGAGCTTACCCTGGTGCACGGGTCATTATTCCGGCCCGAAGAATTCAATTATGTCATCGATATGTACTCTGCCTATAAAATGCTTGAGATGGCCAGGACCAACATCTCTTTTATAGCGCACTCACATATTCCCGGAATCTTTGTTATGGAAAACGGAAAACCCGGTTATGCCACGACTGCTTCGGTGAAAATCAAAGAAGGCAGGAAATACCTGGTCAATGTAGGCAGTGTCGGCCAGCCGCGCGATGGAGATCCGCGCGGGGCATACTGCATATATGATAAAGGCAAAAAGACACTTGAAATAAAACGCGTGAAATACGATATCAAGAAGGCACAAAAGAAGATTCTCGACGCAGGTTTGCCTGAGCTTTTGGCACACAGGCTCCGGGAAGGCAGATAGGCCATGGATATCAAAAAACAAATAGAGTCCCTAAAAAAAGAGATAAAGCATCACGATAAGCTGTACTATACTCAGAACAGGCCTGCGATTGCAGACTCCGAATACGATACCCTCATGAAAAAACTCCAGGCCCTGGAAAAAAAGCACCCTGAGCTTATAACCCCTGATTCCCCGACCCAGAGAGTAGGGGGCTCACCCATAGAAGGATTTAAGACTGTGAAGCATATAAGCCCCATGCTCAGCATGGATAATACATACTCTGCCGATGAGATAAGGGAATTTGACAAGCGCGTAAAAAAGAACCTGCCTGGTGAAAAAATAGAATATGTTGTGGAGCTTAAAATTGACGGGGCAAGTGTTTCACTTCTCTATAAAAACGGAAGACTCATAACCGGTTCAACCCGCGGCGACGGCACAACCGGAGACGACGTTACACATAACCTCAAGACAATAAAGAGCATCCCTCTTTCCCTGCACGTAAGCGGAAAAAACCTGCCGCGTTCAATGGAGGTAAGAGGCGAGGCGTACCTCAGCCATAAGGTGTTTGAGGAATTAAATAAAGCGGCAAAGAAAAATGATGAGAATCCTTTTGCAAATCCAAGAAACGCGGCCGCAGGCTCACTCAAGCTTTTAGATCCGAGGATTGTGGCCAAAAGGCGCCTTGACATTTTTATATTTTCCCTGGGCCACTCTGAAGGGGCAAGTTTTAAAACCCAGTTTGAGGCCCTCGAATTCCTAAAAGAGGCCGGGTTCAGGGTGAGCCCGCACATAAAAAAATTCCAGGACATAGCCAGCACAATAGATTACTGCGATAAATGGGAGAAGAAAAAGAAAGAGCTGAATTATGATATTGACGGCATGGTCCTTAAGGTCAATTCCCTCAAGCAGCAAAAGGCCCTGGGCGCAACCACAAAGGCACCCAGGTGGATGATTGCATATAAGTTTCCCGCGGAAAGGGTATCGACAAAACTGAAAGACATCATCGTGCAGGTCGGCCGCACAGGCACGCTCACACCCGTAGCTGTTTTAAAACCGGTGCATGTCTCAGGCTCCACTGTGTCCCGCTCAACGCTTCACAACTTTGATGAGATCGAAAGGCTCGACGTCAAGATAGGCGATACGGTCTTAATAGAAAAATCCGGAGAGATCATTCCGAAGGTCGTGAAGGTCCTTAAAGAAAAACGTACGGGAAAAGAGAAGTATTTTAAGCCTCCTACAAAATGCCCGGCATGCGGCCAAAAGGCTGTTAAGGACGCAGGAGGGGTGGCCCTGAGGTGTGACAATATTTCCTGCCCGGCGCAGGTAAAAGAGTCAATCCTGCATTTTGCATCAAGAAATGCCATGGACATAGAAGGGCTCGGAACAGCAATCGTTGAACAGCTCGTTGACAAGGGCATGATAAAAGACTACGGCGATATATACGGCCTGAAGCTGGAGGCAGTAGAAAAACTTGAGAGGTTCGCCAAAAAATCCGCACAGAACCTCATTGGCTCAATAGAAAAAAGCAAACACAATGACCTCCCGCGCCTTATATTCGGTTTAGGGATACGGCACGTCGGAGTGCATGCGGCCTGGATACTTTCTCAGAAGTTCGGTTCAATAGTCAATATTGCCAAACAGTCCGCAGAAGACCTCACCAAGATCCACGAGATAGGGGATGTCATGGCCGGGTCCATCCGCAACTTCTTTAAAAATAAACAAAACCTGAAGGTCCTGGAAAAACTAAAAGACTCAGGTGTTTTAATGACGAGCGGCAAGAAGCCTGTGAAGGGATCCAGCCTCGAGGGCAGGACAATAGTCGTGACAGGCAGCCTTACGGAGTTTACAAGAAATGAGGCCGAGACCATTATTCGCCGGCTTGGCGGGAACGCCGCCTCCAGTGTGAGCAGGAATACGGATTTTGTGGTTGCCGGCGAGAATCCGGGGTCAAAATTGGAGAACGCCAAGAAATTCGGCGTAAAGGTCATAAACGAATCGGAGTTTAAAAAATTATGTTCAAAAAGCTGATAAGCGCAATTTTAGTTTTAAGTATCGCCGGCAGCCTTTCGGGCTGCGAGACCATAAGGAAAAAGTTTACACGCAAGAAAAAGGCAAAGGCTGTAAGGCCCATGTTTTACATGGAAGATGAAGATGTCACCAGGCCCCCGGCGGAATTATATTCGATGCATTATATCTTCTGGAGGTCGTGGACGAATGACCTTGTGGCAAACGCCGGCGAAAACGCCAAGAGAGACAGGCGCGCGGTGGGGGAGATAATAGCGAATCTTACGGATATGGAAAAGTACCTCACGGGCGAGAAGAAAGAAGAGCTCAGGAATTATATTGAAGATACAAAGGTTGTCACGGACAAGATGATTGCCGGCAACGTGAATAAAGCGCGTATGGGAAGGCTGAGACAGGAATTAGATAAGATATCCCGCCGCATTTCCAAGAAGTTTTATTATAAAAAGGTGAGAGATTACATAGCGAAAAACGAATCATGATACTTGAGAGAATAATAGTCGGGTTCACCCAGGCAAACTGCTACATATTCGGAGATGAAAAAGAAGTAGTCGTCATTGACCCCGGCGCTGATTATAATAAAATAAAAAAGTTTCTGGCTGAGCATAAGCTGAACCCGAAGGCCGTAATAAACACCCACGGCCACGGAGACCACATAGGCGCAAACAATAATTTTAAACTGCCTGTATGGATACATGAGCTTGACGGGGAATTCCTTACCGACCCTGCCAAGAATCTTTCCGGGCTTTTTGGGTTAATCATAAAATCTCCTCCCGCCGCAAGGCTGCTTAAAGACAAGGATATATTAAAGGTAGGGGATCTCCGGCTGGAGGTTATCCATACGCCGGGCCACACGCCCGGGGGCATATGCCTTAAGTGCGGCAATATCATTTTTACGGGAGACACACTTTTTCAGGCAGGGATAGGGAGGACAGATTTTCCCTATGGTTCAGAAAAGGCCCTGACTGAGTCAATAAAAAAGAAACTCCTTATCTATCCGGATGCCAAAATATATCCCGGGCATGGCCCCGGCTCTACAATAAAACAGGAAATGGAAGACAATCCATTTCTGTCATAACTATGAAAGAACTGATCGAACAATTCTTAAACTATCTGGTTGTTGAAAGAGGCCTTGCGCAGAACACCATTATTTCGTACAGGCACGACCTCTTTAAGTTTACCGAATACCTTGAGGGTGCAGGCATAAAATCAGCCAGGGGTGTAAAGAAGAATGATTTAAATCAGTATATGGCAGAGCTTAAAAAACGCAGGCTCTCCAGTAATTCCATATCGCGCAACCTTGCGGCGATAAAGATGTTTTTCAGGTTTCTCGCAAACGAAGGCCACCTCAAAGAGAATCCAACATCAATCATAGAGAGCCCGAAGATGTGGAAGAAGCTCCCCGATGCATTGAGCGTTGCCGAGGTTGAAAAGATCCTGGGAATGACCGCCGGAAGGGATTGGATCCATTTAAGGGACAAGGCATGCCTCGAGCTCATGTACGCCACAGGGATGCGCGTTTCAGAGATAACAAACCTCAAGTTGCAGGACCTTAATATGGACGTAGGCTTTATCAGGTGCATGGGAAAAGGTTCAAAGGAACGCATCGTGCCTTTAGGCCGGGCCGCAAAGACTGCTGTGGATAAATATTTAAAGAGGGTCAGGGCCAAGCTCCTCAAAAAAGGCAAAACAGAGCCAGGGCTTTTTCTCACGAGGCTCGGCGGCAAAATGACAAGGCAGAACTTCTGGAAGATGATAAAAAATTATACGCGCTCCGCCGGCATAAAAAAGAAGATAAGCCCGCATACGCTGAGGCATTCCTTTGCGACGCATCTGTTGGAAAGAGGGGCGGATCTCAGGGTTGTCCAGGAAATGCTTGGGCACGCGAACATATCAACAACCCAGATTTACACGCATATTAATAAGGAAAGGCTGAAGTCGATTCACCATAAATATCATCCGAGAGGGTAAATGGATTTAATCGTCACTCACACAAACGCTGATTTTGATGCCCTGGGCTCACTCATTGCAGCCAAGAAGCTCTATCCGCGGTCAAGGCTTCTCCTGCCGGGCTCTGCAGAGAGGTCGGTCAGGGAATTCCTGTCTTTGTTTAAAGACACCATAAAAATAGAGACCGAAAGATACCTGGACCTTGAAGGCATAAAGAGGTTAATACTTGTGGATACAAGGCAGCGCTCAAGGATAGGTGTGGCAGCCAGGCTCCTTGATAAGAAAAGGCGCCCCAAGGTTATAATATATGACCATCACCCCAGGACCGCCTACGACATCCGCGGATCAAAAGACACCTACCAGGCCCTGGGCGCGACTGTGACAATGCTCCTCAAGATTATAAAAAAACGCAAAGTGCGGCTTAACCCGATGGAGGCCACGATACTCCTTCTCGGGATATATGAAGAGACAGGCTCCCTTACTTACAGGACCACAACAAGGGATGATGTTGACGCGGTGAGCTATTTATTGTCAAAAGGGGCAAAACTCAACATGGTCTCTTCATATTTAAACAAAGAGCTGAGTGAGGAAGGCCTGGCATTTCTGGTAAAACTCATAAACTCCACCGAGTTTTACAATATAAACGGCCTCAACGTTGCCATAGTCAGCATAGAAGCGGCAAAGTATGTCAGCGAGCTGGGTACCTTAATACGTAAACTCATTGACGTGGAGAATATCAAGATCCTCTTTTGCCTCATAAAAACGGATTCAAAGGTCAATATCGTGGCAAGGAGCCACATACCGGAGCTTGACGTAAACCGCCTGATGAAGCGCTTTGGCGGAGGCGGCCACCCCGCGGCATCAAGCGCCAAGGTTATGAATGAAGAGATCGACCGGATCAAAGAAAGGCTCCTCAGGATTCTTAAAAAAACCATAAAGGTCCGCCTGCACGCAGAAGATATCATGAGCCATCCAAGGCCCATATCAGTTGATACAAAGATCAGGGATGCGGGAAGGATACTGGTTAAAAACTCCATTGAGGCGGCTCCGGTTCTGTCCAAAAAGAAACTCGTGGGGATAATCACGCAGAGGAATATTGAGAAGGCCATGCAGAGAAAATACGGCCACGCAAGAGTAAAGGGGTACATGATCAGCAATTTTAATACTGCCGGGCCGAAGACGCCCATTCATTCCATAGAAGAGCTTATGTCTAAAAAGGACATCGGCTATGTCCCGATTATAAAAGGCGCAAAGCTCGCCGGCATGGTAACGCGTTCGGATATGATCAAGGCCAGGCACAGGGGCCTTTTCATTAAAAAACCCCAGCCAAGGCAAATCTTAAATCTCAAGGACCGCATGGAGCGAATCCTTCCGAAGAAGATAAACAAAATCCTGAAACTCGTGGGCGCGCTTGCAGGCCGCGAAGATTTTAACGCATTCGTTGTGGGGGGCATAGTAAGGGATATATTATCCGGTGTAAAAAATTATGATGTGGATATTGTGATTGAAGGGGATGCCATAGAATTTGCCAGACGTCTGCGTGAGAAAACCGGAGGGGCCATTGTAATACATCACAAATTCGGGACCGCCACAGTCGTCATGCCCTGGGGCATAAACGGCGCCCCGCGCTTTAAGGTAGATATCGCAACCGCAAGAAAGGAGACCTACAGGTCTCCGGCCGCGCTCCCCGACGTGGAATTCAGTTCGCTCAAAAACGATCTCTATAGACGCGACTTCACCATAAATGCAATGGCCGTAGGCCTGAATAAAAACTCTTTCGGCCAGCTGATAGATTTTTTTAACGGTCTCGAGGACCTGAACTCAAAAACAATAAGGGTGCTTCACGATAAAAGTTTTATTGATGACCCGACGCGCATATTCAGGGCCGTGCGGTTCGAGCAGAGGTTTGATTTCAGGCTTACCCGCCACACGCAGAATCTCATCAAGACAGCGATAGATGTAAATATGTTCGGCAGGACAGAAAAACAGAGGATAAGAGATGAACTCATCCTTATGCTGAAAGAAGAAGACCCCATCAAGGCCATTAAGAGGATGCATGAACTGGATGAGCTGCGGTTTATTCATCCGAAGATAAAACTTACCAAGGGCATGATCCGTTCATTTAAATCAATAAAAGCCCTCCACAGGTGGTACAAGAAATCCCCGTTAAAAAAGCGCCACCTTGATGTATGGCTTATCTATCTCATGCTTCTCCTGGAGAGGGTTGACGCAAAGACCTCCGAAACTCTCTGCCGCAACTTTGCCTTTAGACGTGGGGACAGGATGCGGATAGTCTCGTATAAAAAGAATTGTAAAAAGGTGCTGGCAGCTTTGTCAAAAAGAAAAAACGTCCCGCCGAGCGCGGTGTATAAAAACTTAAGGCCCCTTTCCTATGAAGCCATACTGCTTATTGCGGCCAAGGCAAGGTCAGCCCTTGCGCTCGGGAGAATTAAAAACTTTCTTGTTAAATACAATAACATAAAGATCAAGATTAAGGGGAGAGACCTTGCAGGCCTGGGCCTTAAACCCGGGCCGCGTTTCAAAAAGGTCCTGGAGGGTGTGCTGTCCGCGAAGATCGACGGAAAGATAAAAACAAAAAAAGACGAATTATATCTTGCAAAAAAAATAGCCAGGCTGTAACGGCCGGAAAGGATCGGGAGAATGGGTGTAAGACCGGAAAGAGTGGCAAAAGAATTAAAGAGGTATATCAGCGAAATACTGTATACGGAAATAAAAGATCCGCGCATAGGTTTTGTAACCATAATGGATGTAGAGCTTACAAAAGACCTTAAGATAGCCACGGTCTATTACAGCATCATGGGGACCAAGACAGAAAAAAATAATACAATAAACGCCTTAAAAAGCGGGACAGGCTTTATAAAAAAGCTTATCAGTGAGAATCTGGACCTGCGCTATACACCAGATATAATTTTCAGGGAAGACCTGTCGGCCGAACGGGCCAAAAATGTCCATAAT
>CAYVIU010000017.1:0-6110 GCA_964451625.1 uncultured Planctomycetia bacterium
CCGAATGACCCGAGGAAAAAAGACTTAGAAGAAGCCCTCAAGAATAATAACTTTGCAAAGCTTGCACAGCTTGAAGGCGTAAAGACAATCCATATAAGCGAACGCGATACGCAAATCACTGACAAGCCAAAAGAAGTAAATGAGTTTGTAAACACATGGAGTATTGAAGGATTTTTTGAAGAAGGTGTCGCACCGGCAGAGCTTGGCTGGGGAACACATGAAAGGCTGGTTCCAAAACATGCCTTCTTCCACAAAACCGGCCCGGGAAACCAGATCTGTCTCGGCACAATCGGAATGAAGACATGGGTGCGCTCATGGGTTCCATGCGGAGAAATCACAGGAATGGTAATCCGGCACGGAGAGGCATTCAGTATTTCTGACAGGCTTACTGTGTGGGAAGACGGAAAGGCTGTTTACAGGCCCACAGTGCACTATGCATACTGCCCGAGTAATGCAGCGATAAACTCACTCCATGAACTTGAAATGAGACAGTTTAGGCTTCAGGAAAAGCAACGAATTATGAGTGATGAAATCACAAGCGGAGCTGATGAGCTGGGAGTGCTCCTAATGGGCCATGATTTTAAATCATGGTGGTGCGGGAGCCTTCTGGACATACATACAAGCCGCAAGCTCATTCCCCATCAGCAGGCAACCACCATGCAGGTTGCCATATCAGTGGTAGCGGCAGCCATATGGATGATTAAGAATCCGAAAAAGGGATTCCTTATGCCTGATGACATAAACCATGAAGAAATCCTGAAGACTTCCATGCCCTATATAAAACCCTTTGTTTCAAAGGCAGTGGACTGGACACCGCTTGACAATCTCAATACAAAATTTACAAAGTTTGACATAAATAAGCCTAAAGAAGAAGATGTATGGCAGTTTGTAACATTCCTTGTCGATCATAAGGAGAGGCTAAATGCGTACGACATTAACGCAAAACGGCTTGAAGCAGCTAAAGTCTAAACAACAGGCAAGACTCAAGCACGATACAAACGGCGTTGAAGGCCTCATAAGAGGGATGCTGAAAAAGCACAAAACCCCGCTTATGATAATCAGGCGGTCCATACTTGAGAAACAGTATAATCGTTTCCGAAAATGCCTGCCTGATGTTATCCCCTATTATGCAATAAAGGCCAACTCACACCCAGGAATAATAAAGACATTCATAAAATTGGGGGCTGGTTTTGATGTAGCAAGTGCTTTTGAGATGAAGCACGTATTAAAACTCGGCGCCTCTCCCTCCAAGATTATATTTGCAAACACAATAAAAACTGAAGAAGATATTATATGCGCAAGGCGGCGTGGGGTAAGGCTCATGACCTTTGACAATGAGCCTGAACTTTATAAACTCGCTAAGAATTATCCAAGGGCGCATGTTCTCGCAAGGATAAAGGTATCAAATCACGGAAGTGTTGTTGAACTATCTCTAAAATTCGGTGCAGATGCCGAGCAGGCATTTCTTTTACTCCGTAAGGCAAAGGCGCTGGGCCTTGTGCCAATGGGTGTAAGCTTCCATGTCGGCTCACAGTCTACAAATGTGGAAAATTATCTCCAGGCATTGAGCCTTACAGCAAGCATTTTTGACAAGGCAAAAGAAAATGACCTTCCTTTAAAGATAGTGGATATAGGCGGAGGGTTTCCGATACAGCACTTCGACAGTGAAATAGGAATAAACTTTGAAAGGATGGCCTGCCAGATAAAACACCAGCTCAAGGCCTCTTTTGATAAGAATGTAAAATTCATAGCCGAGCCGGGTAGATTCCTGGTAGGGCCGGCCGGGGTATTAGTGACTCAAGTCATAGGAAGGGCATTTCGTAATAATAAAAACTATTACTATATTAATGACGGTATATATCAGGACTTTTCGGGAATGATATTTGATCACTGTAGA
The DNA here is from genome assembly GCA_964451625.1 of uncultured Planctomycetia bacterium. Lineage (GTDB taxonomy): Bacteria > Omnitrophota > Gorgyraeia > JABMRJ01 > CAYVIU01 > CAYVIU01. The sequence continues at coordinate 1,898 of CAYVIU010000017.1, forward strand.
TATGAATTTAAGACACTGCGGCGCGGGCAAAAGTTCTTGAGCACATTGGCCGGCCCGACGTGCGATTCCTTCGATACGCTTTCTCTAAATGAAGAAATCCCCGAGCTCTACGTGGGGGATGTTGTCTATGTCAAAAATATAGGCGCTTACTCATGCGCAAGTTCATGCGCCAACTTCAATGGTTTCCCTCCGGCAAAGATCATCGTAGTTTAAAACCTTTTTCTTCCGCCTTCTTAAAATCTTCCCTGGCCTTATCAATCTGCCCCATTTTAAAATAAGCCGCCCCCCTGGCATAATAAACGAGGCCGCTATCCGGATTTAATTTCAGGGCATTATTATAATCGGAGATGGCCTTGTCAAATTCGCCCTTTATTACATAGACATTCCCGCGGTTTCCATAGGCGCCAAAGTGTGTTTTATCAAGTTTTATTGTTATCGTATAGTCCCGGATGGCGTTATCCAGCTCTCCCTGTTTTTTATATACGTTCCCACGGTTAAAGTAGGCCTTAAAATAGCCGGGGTTTGTCTTTGCAGCCCTGGTATAATCTAAAATTGCCTCATCAGTATTTCCTATGAGATTATTAACAAAGGCCCTGTTGTAATAAGCGTCTGTATAGCCCGGATCCAGTTCTATTGCCTTCGTAAAATCTGAAATTGCCTCCTCATAACGGCTCTTATCAGCCAGGCCGCGGCCCCTGTTTCCATAGGGCCTTGCCTTGTTGGGAGATTTACTGACTGCATCGCTCCATAGAGTATATTCATCCTTCCAGACAAAGTTTCTGTTGTAGGTTAAAGCTGCGTACAATACGGCGACAGCGCAGAGGATTAATGCAGCGCGTTTAAAAGATTCGCGCCCGAATAACCAATAAATAGTGCTGACTAAAAAAATACTATATCCGGTCATGGCAAGATAAAGCCTTTCCTCAAAGATTATCTCTCTGGGGATCCTGTTAAGATAAAAGTAGAGCGGCATAACAGTGAATTCCGGCAACAGCGCAATAAAGAAAGAAAGGATGCCAAAAGATATAAGCCTGTATTTCCTGTATAGCTTAAAAGAGATCAATAATATACTCAATAAAGAAAATATACTTAATAAAACTGGCAACTCAAATATACTTGATACAACCGGATAGTCATAATCAACGTTTTGATTGATGGGGATAAAAAGCAGCCTTATATATGTCATGAGGACACGAAACTGTGTCAGGATATATTTTCCACCGGACACATCCATGGGAATTTTTAATCTATCTGCCAGATTATCCAGCATTGTGAGTCTTGGCGCTATTACAGCAACATAGATTAAAATTCCTAAAATCAAAACTGCAGCCAGATATCTCCATTTAAAATAGTCCTTAATCCTGAGAAAGCAGGTTTCATAAAGGAGTATCATTAAGGGCAGTGTAATTACCAGTTCCTTGGTATAAAACGCCGATATTACCGTTATAAAAAAGCCAAAGATGTATAACGGCCGAAAGATTGTGGATGATCCATTTATTTTTACCAGTCTCCATTTTATATAGAAACAAAGTGAAGCCAGGTAGAAAAATACAGCAAGGCTTGTGGGCCTTTGCATAATATATGTTACCGCCTGCGTCTGGACCGGGTGTGCTACAAATATCAGGCTTGCAAAAAATGCCATGAACCCTGAGTGCCGGGCAATGGGTTTACTCCTTACTGCAGGGCTTGACAGCGTCAGAAGGACAAGCCACCACACCAAAGCCGCTGCACCCAGATGAATGGCTAAATTAAAAATATGGTACCCTGCAACATCGAGTTTATTAATTTTATAATTAATTGCGAAGGAGAGGTTTGATATGAAACGCGGCTGGGGTGGAATGGTAAAAGCCCTGGAGATGTCCCTTATTGCCGGGTTTTCAACAAGTTCGCGCTTGCCGTCAAACTGAAATGAATTCTGGAATGTGTTTGAGTAGGCGAGTATTCCTACGCAAAAAACAATAATTAAAAGTGATCTTTCTAAAAGCTTCAAAGGCACACCTTTATTTTAAGCGGGCGTTCTTTATTATGGCCTCTTTTGGAATTTCCCTGTAGGCGCCTTCTTTTAAAGTGCCGAGTTTAAGGCTTCCTATCCTCACACGCTTAAGATCGATGACCTCGAAGCCTAAAAATGTGAAAAGGCGGCGGAGATGGCGCTTCTTGCCTTCGGATATTATCACTTTTATTGTAGAGCTGTTTGGCCTGGAGTTTATGATTGAAGCGGATTTTACTCTGAGCAGTTCGCCCTTGTCTCTTATTCCTTTTTTAAATCTCAGCAACATATCCTGCGTAACCTTGCCTTCAAGATGGGCTATGTATTCCTTCTCCACCTCAAACTTCGGGTGTGTGAGGTTATAGCACAGGTCTCCGTCATTTGTAAGGATTATAAGGCCTCTCGAATCTTTGTCCAGCCTTCCCACAGGATAGAGCCTTCCGTATTTTCCCGGGATTAAATCTGTGATTTTTCTTTTCTGGAATCTGTCTTCAAGCGTTGTGGCCACACCCTTTGGCTTGTTGATTATGAGGTAGGTATACTGCTGGAGTTTCAAGGGTTTTCCATCTACTGATATCCTGTCATTTTCGCGGACTTCATACCCGGGCTCGCGCATAAACCTACCATTTACCTCGACGCGACCCTCTTTTATAAAAGAAACGGCCTTCCTTCTTGAGGAAAAGCCGCTTTTTGCTATAAAGGCATTCAGTCGCATGTCAGCGCCTAAAATCGCTTAATTGTTCCCACCATTCATTCAGATTCTTTTTTTTGGCCATGGCCCAGAGGGTTTTTGCGCTCTTTGTCTTAAGGTGCCTTGGGGCCTTTTTCATAAAGCGCACTGCTTCCTTGAAACCGTGCTCCTTATACTCTTTTGCCTGGATAAGGCACTCCAGTATATCGGCATCCCTTGCAATAATACTTTCTTTTGTTGCCTGGGCCCTGGATTCTTTGTGCATTGAGGTGAGCTCTTTTCGCATGCCCTTGGGCAGCCTTAAGAGCTGCTCGCCGAAGGCACTGTCTTCTGCCTTGCGTGCATCCACGTAGCGCTGTGCCATCTTGTGCATGTCGTTTATCCTTGCCTCATGCAGATCATTGAAAAGCGTCATGAGTATTATTTTATAAGGAGTGGCTTTTTCCATGCGGGCCAATACATAACCTATCACCGCACAGCGGAAGCTGTGGTCCGCAACGCTCTCTGTGTCTTTTATACCTAAGACCCACCAGCCGGAGCGTTTAACGCGCTTCAGCATCCCGGCCTCTGCTATAAAGTTTAAGAGTTCTGTATATGTTTTTTTACTCATGAAGCTGCCTTTTGTCTTGTGATCTCATATGCAAATATGGCCCCGGCCATTGCAACATTAAAGGAAAGCCCCGCGCCTTTCATGGGGATCCTGACTTTTATATCCAGGTTTTTCTTTACGCCGTGCCTTATGCCTTTTTCTTCTGAGCCGAGCACAATACACAATGGAAAAGGTAAAGATACCTTATTTATATCTTCGCCATCTTCCACCACAGCCCCTGCCACCCAGAAGCCGGCATTTTTTGCCTTCTCGAGGGCAACTGAGGTATTATTCACCATTGATACAGGAATAAAATTTTCTCCGCCGGAGGCAACATGGAGCACGGCGTCGGTTACCTCACATGAACCATGTTTTGGTATGGCAATTGCAAAATCCCCAAAGCAGGCTGCAGTCCTTATGATAGAACCGAGATTGTGGGGATCGTTTATATTATCCAGACATATGATGGTGGTTTTTTTCTCTTTGGCCCCTTCCAGGAGGTCATCAAAATCAGTGTATTTAAAAGGGTTTACGAGTGCAACAACGCCCTGAAGCCTATCGGCCTTTTTGATACGCAGGAGCTGTCTTCCGTCCACATGTTCAGAATCTATCTTGCGGGATCTTACCTCATTCAGAAGGCGCTTGTCGTCAAATCCGCGCTCAAAAAATACCTTTGTTATGCTTTTCGGATTTGCTTTGAGGCGTTCGAGGACTGAATTTTTGCCATATAGATACATTGAATCTTTTGACATTACTAGAGGTATTTCCCTTCACTTAGATATGTTGTGTAATCCTTCACTGAATCCTCAAGGCTCCGGAACTCATGTTTACAGCCGGCCCTGCGGAGTTTGTCCATCTTGGCCTCAGTAAAATTCTGATATTGTTTTTTCAGGTAATCAGGCATATCTATGTATTCGATTTTCCCGGGTTTTCCCAGGGCAGC
>CAYVIU010000017.1:6210-15782 GCA_964451625.1 uncultured Planctomycetia bacterium
TCAGGTAATCAGGCATATCTATGTATTCGATTTTCCCGGGTTTTCCCAGGGCAGCGAACATTGCAAGGGCTATGTCATTCCAGCTCCTAGCCTTTCCTGTCCCGAGATTATATATGCCTCCCGCACCCGGATTGTCAAAAAACCAGTACATGACATCTACAGCATCTTTAATATAAATAAAGTCTCTTTTTTGCTCTCCGTTTTTATATTCCGGGACATTTGATTTGAAAAGGGTTATAGCGCCTTTTTCTTTAGCGGTCTTGAATTTTTTGCATATTACACTTGCCATTTCACCCTTGTGATACTCGTTCGGCCCGAATACATTGAAAAACTTGATGCCTGTTGCGTTTTTTTCAAAACCATTTTTGAGTATCCACAAATCAAAGAGCTGTTTATATTTTCCATAAAGATTCAGGGGTTTTAATTTATAGGTGGCCTCAGCCGAATCATCATATCCTAAAGACCCGTCTCCATATGTGGCCGCGCTTGATGCATACATAAAGGGCGTTTTATTTTTGAATGCCCAATTTGCAAGGGTTACCGAATAATCATAATTGTTCCCTTTATAATAACCTTCGTCATTAAGGGTTGTTGAGCTGCACGCGCCCATGTGGACTATGTGGCCCGGCCTTGAGAGCCTGCCTTTTTCAACTAATGTGATGAATTTATCTTTTTCGATGTGTTCGGTGAAGCGTTTTCCGTCGAGATTTTTTTTCTTATCAGGTTTGTTGTCGAGGTCGTCTACTACGGTTATATTGTCTATTCCATTACTGTTGAGCTTCCAGAGATACGCGCTCCCGATAAACCCTGCCCCGCCTGTAAGTATGATCTGGTTTTTCATTTTACTATGTAGATATACCTTAAGGTATCCTTTCCTGTGTTTTTGACATTGTGTTTTGTATCAGGCGGCATATACACAACTGTGTTCCCTTCAGCAAGTAAAGGCTCCGCCTTATCTGAAAAAACTTGCGCCTTTCCCGTTAAAAACACTATTGCCTCTTCCCGGACGCCCGTGGTGTGTTCTCCTATCTCCTGGCCCGGTTCAAGTATTACCTGGCCCGAACGCATCTGGTTGGTCTGGGGGTCACCCGACAATAATCTTTGCCGGGCCTCTGTATCTTTTAATTTTACTGAGAATGGTTTCATGTCAGCTGTTTAGTACATATTCAAATATAAGAGGGGCTACTATTGTAGCGTCTGATTCTATTACAAATCTCGGTGTATCAATGCCAAGCTTCTCCCACGTAATCTTTTCATTAGGCACTGCACCGCTATAGGAGCCGTATGAGGTAGTGCTGTCGCTTATCTGGCAAAAATAACCCCAGAGCCTGCAGTCTTTCTTAAGGTCCTGTCTTATCAATGGGACAACGCATATGGCAAAATCCCCTGCAATCCCTCCGCCAATCTGAAAGAATCCGATGGATGAGCCTTTTGTATTCTCAAGATACCAGTCCACAAGATAGTTCATCTGCTCAAGCCCGCTTTTAACTATTCCGAAACCCTTGAGCCGCCCCAATCGCACATCAGCAACTATTTCGTTGCCCAGCGTGGAGTCTTCCCAGCCGGGGGTGAATATCGGGATATTTTTCTCGCATGCGGCTACAACCCAGCTGTCTTTAGGGTCGATCTGGTAATATTCCTTAAGTTCATTGTCCCGGATAAGCCGATAAATATACTCGTATGGAAAATAGCTTTTTTTCTCCTCCTCTGCCTTTTTGCAGAGGGGATAGAGCTTTTGTTCCAGCTTTTCTATAGCCTCTTCTTCGGGGATGCAGGTGTCAGTAACCCTGTTTAAACGGTTGTTTCTGAGGTCGAGCTCGTCTTCAGGGCTGAGATGGCGGTAATGGGGGAGGTGTTTATAGCTTTTGTGGGCAATGAGATTGAATATATCCTCCTCGAGGTTTGCGGCAGTGCATGAGATACCGTGAATCTTGCCCTTCCTTATCATCTCGCCCAAAGAGATCCCGATCTCTCCTGTGCTCATGGCCCCTGCCATGGCAAGGAACATCTTCCCGCCTGCCTTAAGGTGTTTGACCCAGCCTTCGGCCGCATCAGCAATGGCAGCAGCGTTGAAGTGCTTATAGTGTTTAAGTATAAACTTTTTCACATCCATGGCTCTATATTATATACTATTATGGGCTATAAGTAAATAAGGGACGGTTCTCAACCCAATCGGAGATGTGTCCCCGATTTGAAGTGAGAACTGTCCCTTATCCTTAGAATACAGCCTATCTTTTACTACTTCTTCTTGCCTATCAGGAAGTAGAGAACCATTCCAACGACAGGTAAAACAAGTACTAGGACTATCCACAGCACTTTTTTGCCTGTGTCAAGAGAGCTCTTTACGGCATCTACTATGGCAATAATATCCAGTACCAGTACTACGAGACCTAGTATTCCCCCCCATAGCTACCTCCTTTTTTTTACTGCGGTTTTTCGTTATATATATGAACATCCCTTTGCGGGAATGGAATGGCTATATTGCTCTTATTGAATTCATCGTGTATCTTTTTATTTACATCAAACATCACATCCCAATAGTCCACCTGCTTGCACCATGTCCTTGCATAAATATTTATACTCGAGTCGGCAAATTCAGAAATGCCTATTTTTGGTACGGGTTTTTGGGAGATCCTTTCCTCACCCGAGACTATGCCTTTTACTACATTGATCGCCTTGTCAACATCAGAGTTATAGCTGATACCGACGGTGATATCCAGTTTTTTGAAGGATGAGTAATTGTGTATGACCTCTCCGATTATCTGTTTATTGGGAACCATGATCTTTGTACCGTCTACTGTTCTCACTTCAGTCCTCGCAAGGGTCATGTCCTGGACCTCGCCCATCGCACCTGCCACCTCTACAATATCTCCCACCTTAAACGGCTTGGTGAATACCAATGTTATGCCGGCCGCGTAGTTGGAAAGCGGGCCCTGCAGGGCAAAGCTGGTGCCGAATCCTATAACGCTCAAGCCGGCGATAAACGGGGCTATGGTTATGCCGAATTTGCCAAGTGCTATAAGGACAGCGAACGCAACAATAATCAGCTTGAGTATGCTTATAATAAACTTTGAAACAGTTACATCGACATTCTTCTTTTTAAGAAAATTCCCGAGGAATTTGGCCGCTATATTGGCAATGACAAATCCCAAAAGGAGTATTACCACGCCTCCCAGCACCTGGAATCCGTATTTAATGGAAAACTCCATCAAAAACTCTATCATCTTTTTGGCATTGTCTATTTCAGAAGCGAGGACCCCTCCTTCTGCGCCGGCGGCCTCCTGGCAAAAACCGATCTTTGCCTGAAGCGTGCATATTAAAGCCGGAATGATCCTAAAAATTACTGATTTAAGTTTTTTCATTTTGAACCTTATCTCCCTTTCCGCTTAAAAATCTAAATACCTTCTTCACGAACCTGAACATCACTTTTAAAAACCATATGGAGAACACTATAAATAAAATTACTGCAATTGATGCGACTATAGGATGGTTTATAACAAGCCAGAGTGCGCCTACTACCAATCCATCTTCTGTTACGCTGGCGATTGAATTTGTAATGGGTTCGGGGGAGGTATTTATAGCAACACGTGTAGTGGCCTTGGTAAGATGTGAATCCAGCGCAACGGTGCCGCTCAACAAGGCGACCGGAAATTGTACTGCAGGCCCGATACCGGCTGTTGCCATATACGCAAGTAATGCCCCGCCGACAGGCCTTATAAAGGTGTGCACTGAGTCCCAGGCTGAATCTACGTATGGTATCTTATCAGCAAAGAATTCGACCGCATAGAGCAGCACAGCAATTGAGATAACAAAAAGATTTGAGATACCGTCGAGATTGCCCGGCAGGTTTACAAGGCCGACCCTCTGTGCGATGCCCAGGCCTGCTACGGTCAGATATAGATTAACACCCGACGCCCATGAGCTGCCTAAAACCAACCCTATATTATTTAATGCTTCCATATTTTATCCCTGCTTCTTATTCTTTACCGAACGGCAGCTTGATGTTTCCTATCAGGTCTTCGGCGCTCTTTGCAGCCTCTTTAACCGTATCCGTTGCCTTGGATGCGGCATCAGCGGCTGTCTTCTTGGCCTCTTCCGCGGCCTTAGCGGCTGTCTCTTTGGCCTCTAGCGCGGCCTTAGCAGCTGCTTCTTTGGCCTCTGCTGCGGCCTGAACAGCTACCTCTTTTGCTGTTGCAAGTGTCCCGGAAATGTTTGACTGCAGGCCCCTTAAATCAATATTTGTAAGATTTGCTATTGCGGTATCTCTGAGAGAAGCTACGACAAGGAGCGATATGAGCGTATATGCGTCTTTTATGTCTTTATATCTTTCATCTATGTTCATTTTAAATTCTTTTACTACAGGCTCTCCGCCCTTGGAGTAGTCTTTATATATAACCTTGTCCACCCTCAGATGAAAATCGTCTATCTGTATCTTCGGGGATTCTTTTTGTTCCTTTTTCTGGGAGGCCTTGCCTTTTTCCTGGGCTTTCACAACCTTGAGTGAATTAAGGTTCACCTCGCCGTTTTTGTTTTTTACAACTATGAACTCTCTCAGATTCAGCCGCATCTCTTCTAAGTGTATGTTGCCCTTTATTATGTCAGGGAGGTTGTAGTCAACATAGATCTCGGGCATATCAAGCATGACCTTTTCAGAAAAACCTTTTGGATTGTAGACAGTCAGCCCTTTTATGCCTACAAGCGTGCGCAGGATACCTACCCTCATGCCGCGTATCTTAAGAGGGAGGCCTGTAGCCATTTCCACGCCCTTTTCAGCGGAGATCTTGATAATATTGTCCTTAACAACTGAAAGCGCTACCACTACTCCTATTACAATTGCTATTACAGTAATAACCTTTTTCATTTTAGTACCTCCCTGCTATGTTAGAGCCCATGATATAAAACATTAAACCCGCTATTATCAACTTTGCAATTATTGACCCTATCCTGCCAAAGACACCGCCTGCGCCGGCCTTGAGGGACTTTACAACATCCCCTTTTACCATCAGCTCAGCCAGAAATGCCCCTAAAAATATACCTATGAATGTACCCAGGATTAATCCTACTCCAAAAAAGCCTACTCCTAAAATCGCGCCTATTATACCTCCTATAATAGCACCCGCAACCGCTGCATTTGAGGCGCCCATCTTTTTGGTCCCGAGTATAACAAATACATATTCAAGCGCTTCGCCAACAAGGTAAATGGTAAAAAGGATGGCAAGCATTTTTACATCTATGATAGAAAAATTCGTAAGGACTGCGTATAGAAGGGATCCGATAAGGATAATGAGGGTTCCGAATGTAGTAAAAAAGATGGCGGCGAACCCTATCATGCTGAATATCGACAGCAATACAAGGGCAAAGGTTTCCATGTTTTTCTCTCCTCCTGTAATATACCGTATAGGATTATACTCCTAAAAAAATAAGGAGGCAAGAATTATTTCCTGCCTCCTTACATCTTATAAGAAACTAAAAATTACTGCAATTCGTTAACCAGCGCATCCCATGGATATTCTTCATCGAATGGCATGCCAACCTGGTCAGCCGGATTTGGAAGTATGCTGGCCCATATGTCGGTGAAACCGTAAACTTCACGGCTTAACCAGTACCATAAGCCCTTTATAATACCCAAATCCACCGCACCTTCTGAGGTATTCTTTACTATCTGGCCTGGAAGTTCTGCAATCCCGAGAAAGGCGTTGCTTAAACCTCTGACGAGTTTCTTTCCCACCGGTTTTACTGCGCCGTCTACGAGATTCGGGTCAAATGCATTGTATGGCGTTCCCTCTTCCCATGCATATTCTGCATCAAGGGGCAGGCCTACACCTTCATTGCTTTCAGGGCTTGCTGCCCAGAAACCAAACAGATCCGTCAATCCCGAAACAGTCCTTCCTGCAGAGTGTCCTATGCCGTCAAATATACCGACTACAACACCAAGGATTTTATTGCTTTCATCATCCATAAAGCCTTCATTGTATCCCTTGATTATCTGAGCTGGCAATTCCACCCATCCTGTAAGGGTGTTAACCGCGCCCCTCCAGAGCTTGGCAAGCATGCTGTCCACAAATTCGCTTGTATCTGCGTGGGCTGCTGTGGCACAAGTCAAAAACACTACTGTTGCTAAAATGCTTATTAATTTTTTCAATATAAACACCTCCCTCCATATTTTAATTAAGGTATTTTATAACTAAACAAAAATAATGTCAAACACTTTCCTTTAGGCAAGCTCATCTATGGCTTCCAACAACTCATTGAGGCTGCCGCCTTTTAACAGGAATCTGTCCGCGCTTTTGGCTTGTGCTGAGTCTTCATATTTTTTAAAGGCTGTATAAATAATTATCTTTGTCTTGGGGGCAACATTCTTGATGGCGGAAAATATTGTCAGCCCGTCCTTAAAAGGCATCATAAGGTCCAGTATCAGTACATTCGGGCTGTTTTTCCTTAAATACATCAGTGTCTTGTAGCCGTCATCAACTGTGTCTATCTTATACCCTCCCTTTTCCAGCAGTATGTCTTTTAAGGTCTGGCAGAAATTTGCATTGTCATCTGCTATCAAAATTGTCTTTGTCATGATTTTCTACCTCCTTTTTCGTTCTTTATTGGTAATTTTATGGTGAATGTCGTGCCCTTGCCTTCTTCACTTTCAACTTCAATCCTGCCGCCGTGGGTTTCGATAATATTTTTACACGTTGCCAGGCCAAGGCCCACACCTGTTGCCTTTGTACTGAAAAGGGGCTCAAATATCCTCTCCATGTTTTTGGCTGAGATGCCGTTACCTGTGTCTTTGAAAGAAATTGCGGCATATTCACCGGCCCTGGCTGTATTTACTTCCAGTTTACCCCCTTTGGGCATGGATTGTAAAGCATTTAAAATTATGTTTGGGAAGACCCGCTCAAGCTGCGGGGGATCTGCATACACTTTGTCTAATTTTTTCTCAAAACTGGTTTCTACCGAAACACCTTTTGGTATGTGGTGCCTGGAAAGTATTTTTCTGACCATTTTGTTTATATCTACCCTTTTCATTTCGGGGGGTTTCAGACGCGCGAAATCGATGATATCTGAAATGATCCTATTGGATTTATCGACCTCTTCCTGCAGTATCTTCAAATGCCTCTTGATCGTTTTGTCGGCCTTTTTCCCGAGTTTAAGGTTAAGGAAATATGACGAATTTTTTATAACTGCCAGCGGGTTGCGTATCTCATGGCTTACTATGCCGGCAAGCTTGCCGATAGTGGCCAACTTTTCAGCGACGATTAACTTATTCTGCACCTCTTTAAGCTGCGCGTAGGCCTTCTTCAGGTCTTCGCGCGAAACAAGAGTCTCCTTAAGGTCTTCGGCCATTTGATTAAATGTATTCGCAAGCTCCCCGATTTCATCCTTTGATTTAATATCTATTCTTGCATCCAGTCTCCCTTGCCCGATTTTAACTGCTGTGTCTTTTAGTCTTGCTATAGGTTTTGAAATGGACCGGGCAATAAATATGCCCAGCAAAATTGCCAGGACTGTCATGCCTATTGAAATAACCAGGAGGGCATTTCTTAATTTGATGACAGGGGTAAACACCTCCTCTGTTTCATGTTCTGTAACTAAAATCCATCCCAGCCCTTTATAGCCCCTGTAGCCCCTCGAATGCCCATGTGCAAATATCTTTTCGGTTTTTCCGTTTTCCCTGTGTTTTGCTATAAAATAATTTATATGTTTAAGAGCCTTACCGTTTTTTACTTCGTCTTCACCCATAAAAAAACGCTGCAGTAGTCTTTCGGAAATATTCTCAAAGAATTTGAATTTTTTTGTTGAGTAAATAATTTTTCCGTCCCCGGTAAGCAGTGTGTATTGTGCGGCTTTATGCTCTTCAAACTTCTCCAATTCTTTTATCATACCGATAATGTCTTCTATATTCAGGACAACCTTCATGATGCCCAGGAAATCTCCTGATTCATTGTCAATCTTTATACAAATGGCAATGGAGTAAATATCTGCGCTTTCATCGTATTCAATATCTTCTACATATAAATTGTCCTGCCTGGCTTTTTGCCACCACTGCTCATCCGCCTGGTAGTAATCAGAAGTTTTTCCTGTCTGGGTAACATTTGCGCCGTATTTATTTGTAATAAAAATCTCTCCGATAACCTTGTATCCATATTCTCTTTCATAAAAACGGATCCTTGTCCTTAAGCGTTCCGACAATTCATTATTAATTAATCCCCGCATAAACGGGGTTATTGTATCTTTCGCTTGAGACATCCATTCCCGGTCTTTCCTGCCAATATAGCCTTCTATATTATCCAGTTTTTCAAATTCTTGATTGGAGTCAAGGAGGGCTTTATGCAATCTGGGGTTAGTAGCGGAATATGACTTCCATCTTTCAATCCTGGTGTAGATAATCCTGTCCATGTTGCCCATGGCCTCGGTAGTCAAGGATGAATATCCCTCTCCTATAGACTTCTGCACTGCCTTCTGGCTTGCATCCACAGAAACATATCCCACAAGTCCGATTAGGAGGGCAATTCCTACAAAACCCAGAATTAATCTTTGGCCTATTCTCATATTATCCTAATATCTACGGCGTATCATGTACAAATATACGCTTAAGGGAATCGCCGAGCCGGTTTTTATGTATTTCTCTTGCGATAACGCCTGTAATCAATGCAGGCACGGCGGGTAAAAGCGACATGATTTCCTTAAAGTTAAAAAATCCTACAGATGCGAATTTCTTTATCAGCTTAAGGACTTTAATGGGTGTATAAAAAGAAAACTTCAGTTTTCTGTGTATCTTTTTCAGGTCGGAGTGGCTGTAGGTGTCCGAATAAAGCTCTCCCTTTGCCGTAAGGTGATATCCCGGTGTCTTTTTTACGACTTCTTTAAGAGGAGAATATTTATCCACCCTTAATTTGCTGAAGGCGACTGAATCCACGCCTATTTCTTTGGAAAATTGTGATATATAAAGCATTTCTTTTTCGGTTTCACCGATATTGCCGTAAATATAGTTTCCGTGGTAAAGGATGGGGTACTTTGTGAGCACCGAAAAGTATTTCCTTATCGTTTTCTGATTAAAACCTTTGTTAAAATTGGCCAGTATATAGTCATGGGGGCTTTCTATACCCAAAAGAAGCATCTTAAATCCTGCCTTTGTTATTTTTTCCAGGAGCCATGGGTAGCGGGCCACATCAATGCGTGCCTGGGCCACAAAACGTTTCTTTATCTTGCGCTCTACCAGCAAATCACAGATCTTCTCCGCCCTTTTCGGCTCGGCAAAGAAATTATCGTCGCTGAACAGTATGATGCCTGCAGATATGCCCTCTATTTCTTCAACAACAGACTCCGGGCTGCGCGATACATAGTTCCTTTTTTGCCCCAGGGGATTCAGGTTAAAGGTGCAGAACTTACAATTAAAGGGGCAGCCTCTGGAACTCAAGATTGTATCAAAGGTAGCACTCGTTACCTTGATGCCGTTTGCCCTTATGTGATATTTATAGTGCCTCAAATTGCGATCCGGAGGGGCTATGGTATTTATATCAGGGAGGGGCCTGTTTTCATTGTGGACCACTTCTGTGCCATTTTTGTAGGAAATACCC
>CAYVIU010000018.1:0-14928 GCA_964451625.1 uncultured Planctomycetia bacterium
TTTTCAACGAATTCGAAACGCTTGAATACGGGGTAGGCTATCAGATTTATGTATCCAACCCTGACGGCTGTGTATTAAGGATAACCGGAGAGCCGCCGCATCACGGAGGAGCAATCACGTTATCGGCTGACTGGAACCTCATCGGTTCGCCTGCCACGGACTCCATAGATGTGTCAGAAGCTTTGTCAAACCTGGCATTCGAGGTTGATTACGACATCTTGGCAAAATATAATACGGATACACAAAGTTTTGAATATTACTATAGCGACCCTGCTAGCAATCAATTCTCCGATATGGATAAGGGATGCGCATATTATATCCATTGCCTGCAAGGGGCGGTCTGGCAGGTTCCTGTAGAATTTCAAGGGACCACAACATTTGTTTACGATGGGGATGGGGGAAGGGTAAAGAAAACCGCTCCCGATGGAGATACTACTGTATATATAGGCTCCCTATACGAAACATCTCCCACCCAGAGCAAAAACACCAAATCAATATTTGCCGGCTCAACAAGGGTTTGCCAGATTGAGGATAATAGTGTATATTATTATCATCAGGACCACATAGGATCATCCAATGTCATAACCGATGAAAATGGCAGCGAAGTAGCTCTATATGAATATAAACCCTACGGCGAAGGCTCTAAAACCAACGGCTCTTTCTCAACCGATGTAAGATTTACCGGCAAAAGGCTGGATACTTCTACAGGCCTCTACTACTACGGTGCCCGCTACTATGACCCGGAACTAGGCAGATTTATCCAGCCCGATACTATCGTTCCATATCCAAACGATCCCCAATCTTTTAACCGCTATGCCTACGCACGAAATAACCCCATAAATTACACGGACCCCTCAGGCCACTGGTTCATCGCCGCTTTAATAGGAGCCATCATAGGAGCCATAATAGGTGGTGTATCCGCTGCAGCATCTGGGGGTAATATTTGGGCAGGTGCGGCCGTAGGAGCAGCGGCAGGCTTTATAGGGGGAGGCCTTGCAAGCTTTGTAGCTGATGCCGGTATGGGCCTGGCAGGTGCGGCAGGTTCATGGGGAGGATCTTTAATCACTCCCTTAGAAGGCGGCCTCATAACAGGCGCTGAATTCGCCATAGGAGGGTTTGCTGCAGGCGTGGCTTCAGGCTATGCCGGCGGCAAAGGTGACATCGGCGATATGTTCAGCCAAGCTGGTATTGGTGCTGCGATAGGCTTCGGTACTGGTTTTGCTGTTGGTTATTCCTATACTGCTGGCTGGCAGAGTGTAATGCATGGATATGATACGAGGGCAGCAAACGCAAAAGCAATACAAGGGCAATTGGATCAGGTTGCAGCATATGCTCGAGGCGGTAATATGGCGAAAGCAAAAGAATTATGGGGTCAATTAAGCGGTAAGCATGATATGTTATTTACAAGGACTAATATTATTCCTGGTAGCCCAGGATGGGTGCACCCAGATGTATTTGCCTCAAAAACAACAGGTGGACTAGTTGGCATGGGATTTGACATTAAGTATCCTGCCATGAAGCCGATCGCACTTTCTGGTATTCCTGTAGAAGGACATTTTAGACCCGCTGGTACTTTATTAAGTAAATCTATTTTATTTCTAAAACTTGAAAGTGCTAACTCATTAGTTGTAGATAGAGCAGTGCAAGTACTAGGAGGGTTTGCAGGAAGAACTGGTACATATAAATTTCCAGGTCTTCTAAGTTCTTTTATGGGTGGAAGTATTTATACGTGTCAAGAGGGTGTTGAAGAGATGTATGGAGAAATTTACAAATAGGGAGAAAAATATATGATAATGGGTGTTACAGTGTCTGTTCTTATATTATTGTCACTTGCAGGGGTCTTGGGCTGGTCAATCTATTTTGTTCACCATTTAGTTTCATTAAAAAAGAAAAGAAGCATGCCTAAAACAGTAACGCAGATTTTCAATGAAGATAAAGATTTAGTTATGGAAAGAATTCAAAAAAAAGCTATATTGATAGGTTTAGCTGTGATAATACCATTATTGGCTATTATTAATCTTATATCACTTATTATTGGGATGATAAAATATGGCGCACCATAACAAAAAATCGTCGCACTTTACCGCTTGATTGATCTTAGGGACCGTTTCCGATTTCCCATTCAACCTGCTTCTAAATCTGAACTTAGTTGTAGCTCATCACTCTGTTTTTGATATAACTCATTTGAATATAATATATTACATCAATTGTTTATATAAATAACTAACCAAATTACAGAATTTCTTTAGTTTAAACTAGTTATAAACAAAACACTCTAGACCTGAGCTACAACTAAACCAGAATGGAAGTTATTAGAAAGCTCTATACTACCACCAGAGTCCTATCGTGGTGTTGGCTATGTTGGGCACGTAACTGGTGAATTTCAAAAAATATATCATCAAACCCAAGTTGGTACAGAAAAAATATTTGGTAATTTAATTATCAACGAACATATTACCAAGCATTACTATATAACAACAGATACCTATAAGACGTTCGAAGGGTTTGCAATCCCAGAGGGGCCACGCTCATTATCTCATACAATTTGGTATATAAAAGAGTAGGACGAAAAATGAAATTTTTTATAATTGCTTTAATTTTATGTATAGTTTTAGTCATAGCCATGCCTTTTGTTATGAGCGGTATAAATCATTTCGTCAACAAAGGCGACATAGCTTTATTTAAGAATTGCTATAGTGTATTTATGATGAAGCAAGCAATGCCACTTTTTATTGGAGGAAGTTTCGATGGCTATACAACTAATATTCTTCCGTTAAAAGATGATTTATATTACGAGATAAGGTTGGAATGTAGTTATAATCCAAAAAACACATTAGTTAGGCTACAGTTGTTACAGAAAAACGAACAAAATCACTATCCGGTTATAGGGAATTTATCATTTACAGGAGAATTAAAAGATAAAATACTCGACAAGAGTATAAACAAAAATGCAATAGCAAATATTATTAATCTTTATGGAGAGAGAGTATCGAATAAAAATATTTTTGATGAGATAATTCAAAATAAGTTTAACAAAAATATTGGCTTCGAAGAATTGTTAGCTAATTAGTCAGGAAACATAAAACTAAAGAGACTAAAGCTATAGAGTCGTAGTTATACGCCGGGCTTTCCGGACAAAATAAAATAAAAGGATAAAAACTTATTATGTATAACAGGAAAACTTCAATAATTTTGATAGGTATTATATTGTGGTCTTTGATAAGTTCAGTATGGGGGGGTGCCATGGGAGAAAAACTAGATTATAAAGCAGAGATTAAAAGTAGACTTAAGACTATAAATATATCCGATGGAGTAAACAGGGAAGAAGCTAAGATACTGGCACAGAATTATTTAATAGATAATAATCTCGATAATTTATTGATCATATCTAAGCCAAGTATAGAATTTGATAGAAGGAGAAAAGACAGTTGGCTTATTACTTTTCCAACTACTAGAGAGGTAAGATTAAAACAGGGTTTAAGCTGGGGCTCCGTTCTTATTAACAAGAGAACTGGCGAAGTGAAATATTTAGGAGAGGGGCCTTCGTAGCACTATAATCTGAAAGCATATGCTGACAGAAAAGTTGTAGTCATAGTGTACCTCTAGACTGTTTTTGATATAACCCCAATCATACTTTACTTTGCTAACCGAACCCCCAAAATACCCCTTGAGTTGTAGCTCACCTCTAGAGTGTTTTTGACATAACCTCAATGATATCAACTTCAGCCTATACTGCTGGTGTATCATGCCCGATCATATCCACCTTATAATACAGCCCCACAGGGCTAGGTATAACATAACAGAGGTTATGAGGTACATAAAAGGCGACTTTGGTAGAAACTATAATAACCTCATAAGAAAAAACGGCACCATCTGGCAAAGACGCTTCTATGACACAATATTAATGACAGAAGAGGCACTATCTATAAGGATCAATTATATCTTGCAAAACCCGGTAAGGGCTAATATAATAGAAGAAGCTACAGATTATGCTTTTTCCTCAGCAAAAGCGTACCTTAGTGGCATAGATGACCATATCACTGATAAATACATAAGCAAATGATGTAATTTGTTATTTCAAAAGGAGTTGTGTCCAAAACACTCTAGACCTTGACCCCCTCGTAGTTACGGCCTTTTTGAAGGCATACAGGAAAGGCAAGATATTCCAGATCCCCCCGGCCAAGTATTAGCCTAATGTTAGATAAAAAAAAGCTAGATTTAATCCCTTGACTTTTGCGAATCTTGTGGTATACTTATAGGATCTAGTAAATAAGATATACGCTACATAAAACGACTCTCCTTCACCATTATGTAGCTAGAAAGCCGGGCGAAAGCTCGGCTTTCGCTTTATATATACCCAATTTCCCTTCATATACCCACAATCTCCGTCGGAGAATTGTTAGATAAAGAAAAAGTTGCATATTTCATCATGATGTGGTATAGTTGATTATGGAGCCGATAAAGGCAATCCTCGTGAAAGCGAGGGAACGCAAAACCACAGACCTACGTTGCTAGACAGCTTTGGATCTCCCTCACAGAGAGAGGCGGTGAAATAGGGGTAAAAAGACCACTCTGAAGCTGATGGCAATATGGTAGCTGGGTTGCCGAAGCTAACCAACAGACGCGTTTAGGGCCATAATCGGCTCCATTTTTTTGCCCACTTTCTAAAGGGCTTGCAGGTCGTGGAGTATAGCAGAAACACTTTCCAATATTACATAAGGACGGAAAGCGTTTCTGCTCTTCGCATAAGGATGGAAAGCGTTTCTGCTGTTGCATATATTAGCATGCTTATGATATACTATATGGCATGAAGGTGGTAAACAAGAGGCTGGAATTGGGTACAAAGGGTGCAGGGGATCTTATAAACGTAACCGGTGAGATCTCCCGGATCTTACAAAAGACAGGCCTCAAAGACGGCAGTATGCTGGTGTTTGTGATAGGCTCTACGGCGGGGATAACGTCGTTTGAATATGAGCCGGGGATGATACAGGACATGCAGGACTTATATGAAAAACTGGCCCCGTCCAACCACCACTATGGCCACGATGAGACCTGGGGGGATGCCAACGGCTTCAGCCACCTGAGGGCAGCCATTCAGGGCCCTTCACTTACCATACCCTTTGAAAGGGGCAAGCTCCTTTTGGGCACCTGGCAGCAGGTGGTCCTGGCGGAGTTTGACAACCGCCCCCGCAACCGCAGCGTAGTAGTACAGTTAACAGGCGAATAACATAAGTGTCTATTCGGGCAAAAATCACCAGTATTGCACAAGACTACTTCAGCTACATGGCAAGGAACTTTCCTGTCATGTGCTCAAGTGACGAATTCCCTGCCTTTCCCAGGGCAGAGGAATCCCTTTCCTATCTCAACAGGCTGGATTCCCTGGATTCCAGGAAGATTGCCCAGGCCGTCTCCCATGCAGGAAAACTCCTTTCAAGGCTGAATGCCATAAAAATCATTAAGCCCAATCTTGATGCTGAAATCGACAAGCGCCTTTTAAGACAGAGCCTTTCGGCTTTCATAAGGAACTTTGACAAGGCCAGGCCCTGGCAGCATGACCCATCCATCTATATAAAAATATATCTCCTGGGCATTGATCAGATCATCTCCAAGCTCCAGCTCTCAAAAGGAAACAGCCTTGAATTCATCCTGGAAAGGATAAAAAAGGGCCCCCACCTTTTTAAAGAGGCCAGGGCAAACCTGAAAGACATTCCAAAACTGCATAATGAAACAGCCCTCCACCTCATAAAGGGCGCCTACGATTATTTTAAAAACACATTCCCGGCACTCCTGAACTATGCCATGCGCGATATGCCGCATAGCGATATAGCCAGAACTGCAATGGCCCCCCTGAAAGGCTTTGAGGAATTTTTAAAAGGCCATCCCTGTCAAAAAGATTTTATAACTGACAGGCGCATCCTGGAAGACTTGATAAGGACTGACTATTCTTATGATAAAAGGAACCTCGAGGAAATCTTCACTATTGCAAAAACCGAATATGCCGACACCATTGCCCGGATGGCCAATATCACAACCTCCACGAGCAAGGCCTGGGACATAGCCGACAGAGATACGATCCTCAGGCTCTATACCAGCCAGATTTATAAATTGAGAGACTTTGTCCGCGATAAGGAAATCATCACCCTGCCCAAGACAAAAGAGGTCACTGTCACACGCACCCCGGCATACCTTGCGCCCATAAGACAAACGGCTTCGTACGCCTCCCCCTTAAGCCAAACGCACAAGGAGCAGGCATATTTTTATGTAACGCCGCACATAAACAGGATTCATAACGAGTATATATTTGTAACGGCGCACGAGACATACCCCGGGCATCATCTCCTTGACTCGAAGAGGAGGCAGCTTAAAGACGTTATCAGGAGGAGCGTTGAGTCCGCGCTCTTTTATGAGGGGTGGGCCTCTTACGCGGAACGGCTTGTAGATGAGTTCGGTTTTATTACGGATCCGGGCCAGAGGCTGATTGGCCTGAGGCGCCAGGCGTGGCGGGCTGTGAGGAGTATGCTTGACGTGGGCCTGAGGATAAAAAGGATGACACTCGAGGATGCGGCCAGGAAGCTGGTAGGCCTTGGTTATAGTAAGAAAATAGTAAAATCCATGGTGTCTAATTATGCGCTTACATGCGGGTATCAATTGTGCTACACACTCGGAAAATATGAATTCGATGAGCTTAGAAAGAAATTCATGCCAAAGTTCGGCATGAAGCGTTTCCATGACCTGGTGCTTGCATCAGGCGAGATACCATTCGATCTTCTTGAAAGGAAGCTTAAATCGTATGAACAAAAATGAATTTTTAGGGTACCATTCTGAATGGAACCTCGGCAGCCCCGGCGGATGGGATTACCAGAGGATGGCCCAGGAGATAGGCCGCTTCTCATGGCAGAAGATAAAAGAAAAGGCCCCCATAGATATAGAGCTTGATTTTGATGATGAGATACTGAATCCTGTCTTCAGGTTTGCCCAACTGCTCCTGAGAGCGCACAAAAAACACTTTGGCAGGCGCAAACCCTTTATCGCGCTGGTTTCCGAGGAGGAGACGCTGGATAAGGTGGGGGAGAATATAAGGTTTGTTGAGTATCTGAACAATCTCCCCAATATCACCGCATGCCTTATCCCGCCGCACACACTGGAACACAGGGACGGGAAGATTTATGTCGGGAAAGACCAGGTCACAGTGGTCTTTCTGGATTTTAATAATAATGTCATAATAAAGACAAAAAAGACCCGCGATGTATCAGGCCTTATCGAGGCGATAAAACTCGGCATAGTCGTGAACCCCAGGGGCATGGAGCCTGTCGGGGCTAAGGGGGTCTTTGAGGCAATAACCCTGGACTATAGAGATAAGGTTTCGAAAACCACATTGGAGAGGACCCCGTGGACAAGGATGTTTTATGACCGTTCCACAACAGGCCCTGACGGCAAGGAAATAACCGGCCTGGTAGAGTGGACCAGGGACAACTGGCCCAATATAGTTCTCAAGCCTGTCCACGGTTATTCGGGGAAGGGCATCATAATCGGCCGACAGGAAACCGACATAGAAGGCTCCATAAAGCACGCCCTTGGGGCAGGCGACTATATACTGCAGGAGTTTATTCCCATAAATCTATGGGCCGAGGAGTTTCCCTGGCTCGATGATATTGGGAAAAAGGTATTTCTCAAGAAATGGCAGACGGATTTTCGTTCCTTTGTTACGGATAAGGGGCTCATGGGTTTTGTTACGCGTTTTGGCGGCATACCCACCAATGTCGGCTCAGGGGGCGGGGTGCAGCCTACCGCAATCCTTCGCTCTGATATCCCCGTAAAAGAGGCGATAAACAAAATTAATGATCATATTGTAAATCTCGGGTATGATTTCCTTGTGGATCTCCAGAATCAGATCGACAACATGTCCCGCCAGCTGGGCAATGTGTATCTCCTGGGCCCGATAATGTCGACCCTCAGGCCCAGGATTGTCGCAGAGGGCCAGCTCAGAGAATTAAAGATTTACGCAAAGCATCTCTGGCATGATGCAATCAAATTAGAAAAACTATGGATGGCCGGCAGGCTCTCAAAACATGTGCAGATAACCGCCGAAGAGGAGCGTATTGCGCGCCTTGCGCCGTGGCAGGGCAGGGCTGCATTGATTGCCTCTGACGGGCTTTTTAATTTTGGCGGGGGAGTTTAAGTGATACGGGTCAAGAAGGACTGGTGGAAGGATTATTTTGACAATATTTACCTGATTACTGATGCGCGAAGCGTGGCCGATCCGCATCTCACAAAAAGGGAAGTCTCTCTGGTGGAGAGGCTGCTTAACCTGAAAAAAGATGACTCCATCCTTGACTTGTGCGGGGGCGAGGGCAGGCATGCCCTTGAGCTTGCAAGGCGCGGGTATAAGCACCTTACAGTCCTGGACTATTCGAAGTATCTTATAGCCCGGGGCAGGGAAACGGCCAAAAAACAGAGATTGCATATAAGATTCTCGAGGAAAGACGCAAGAAAAACAGGCCTTGAAAAGAAAAGATTCTCCGCTGTTATGATTATGGCGAATTCTTTCGGATATTTTGACCACAGCTCTGACGACATACGCCTGCTCCGGGAAACCAAACGCATCCTGGCAAAAGGCGGAAGGCTGCTTCTGGACTTAACAGATGCCGACTATGTAAGAAAGAACATTGCCCCCGTATCAAAACACAGAACAGCCGACGGCACTACAATAGAAAGGCACCGCCAGTTGAGGGGCAACCTCATAAAGGCGAGAGAGATCGTTACATCGTCCAAAAAAGGCACCATAAGAGACGGCTCCTACAGCGAGAGGCTTTATACGCCCCGGAGTATAAAAAAACTCCTGAAGCAGATGGGATTTAAAGATGTATCTATATATAAAGGTATATCACTCCATAAAAAGAAAAAAGATTATGGTTTTCTCACTTCCAGGATGATGGTAAAGGCAATAAAATGAATAATAAGAAAATAAAAATAATCCTTATGCTCGCCGCTATGTTCTTCCTTGCGGCAGGCGAGGCAGGGGCTGTATACAAGCCGCATTCCAGGCTGCTGCTGAAAAATACGGCCTTTTCCCGGTCCAAACCCCAGGGCTTTGGCAGATTAGACCGTGCGGGTGAGCAGGGTATCAAAAAAGGTGAAGATGTATTTTTATATATGGAGGTCTATAACTGCCGGTCCAGCAGACCGGGCAAAGAGTACGAACTTAATCTCGTAATGGACATGGACATATACTACGAAAACGGCCAGTGCGTCTACAGCCAGAAGGACGTGAAGAGCTTCAGCCCCAAATCCATCAGGGATTTTACAAAAACACATATCTGGATTAAGATTGAAACCACATATTTAAAACCCGGCGAATATAAGGTTGAAGTGAACGTAAGAGACGAAAACTCAGACAAAGAGGCGTTCACCCTGGGAAAAATGAGGATATATTAAGGAATACTTGACTTATAGTATATAATAATAGTATGACTGGTATATAGAACACGGTCGACCTACGAGGTCAAACTAACGAGGTCGACCTACGAGGTCGAAAAAGGAGGGTGTTATGGACTTTGAAAAACCTGAAGACCTGTTCAAAAAGGTGCCTGAAAGCAAGAAGTTTATTTTTCCTATTGCCGCAGTTGTTGTAATTGTAATATTATTGTTTACGAGCTTTTATATGGTCGGCCCGGATGAAGTAGGTGTTGTGAGGCGGCTGGGCAAATATGTCCGCTCCACTGAGCCCGGGCTGCATTTCAAGCTCCCCTTCAATCTCGAGAAGGTTAATAATGTCAAGGTCAAGTACATCTTCAAAGAAGAGTTCGGCTTTCGCACGCTAAGGCCCGGCATTGTGAGCCAGTATTCCCAGAGGGAATATTTTGATGAGTCATTGATGCTCACAGGTGACCTGAACGTCCTGGTAGTGGAATGGATCGTGCAGTTCAAAGTGAAGAATCCTGTAAAGCTCCTTTTTAACATACGCGACCCGAGAGACACTGTCAGAAATATATCCGAGGCGGTCATGCGCCAGGTCGTGGGCGATAACTCTGTAAGTGAAGTGCTCACCACTCGCAGGATTGAAATCAACCAGGAAGTCCAGGACAAACTCCAGGAGATTTTAGACAGCTATGATTCCGGCATCCAGATAGTCACCGTCAAGCTCCAGGACGTCAACCCGCCTGATGAGGTAAAGCCTTCCTTCAACGAAGTAAACGAGGCCAAGCAGGAAAAGGAAAAGGTCATCAACCAGGCATGGGAGGCCTATAACAAGGCCGTGCCAAGGGCAAAGGGTGAGGCGGAAAAGACCATAAGAAAATCAGAGGGTTACGCCCTTCAGAGGGTGAACAAGGCAAAGGGAGACGCCGCGAAGTTCCTTGCAACATGGTTTGCCTATAAGGACGCCAAGGAGGTTACCAGGAACAGGCTCTATCTTGAAACCATGGATGTTGTCATTCCCAGGGCCGGTAAAAAGTTCATTGTAGACCCATCCCAGAAATCAATTTTACCGCTTCTCAAACTTAACAGCGATGGAGGTGCACAATGAAAAACGCCATATCCATATTAGTCGGGATTGCAATATTAGCGGCATTGCTTTTTATAAGCGGCGCGCTGTACACAATCGATGAGACAAAGCAGGTTGTCAAAACACAGTTCGCAGAGCCTATCGGAGATCCCATAACAAAGGCAGGGCTCCATTTTAAGATGCCCTATATAAGGCACGCAAACTTTTTTGAAAAGAGGATCCTCCAGTGGGACGGCCATCCAAACCAGGTTCCAACAAAGGACAAAAGATACATCTGGATTGACACCACTGCGCGTTGGAAGATTACAGATGCCCTTAAGTTCATGCAGTCAGTGGGAAATGAAACGGGTGGGCAGGCAAGGCTGGATGACATTATAGATTCGGCCACGCGAAACCACGTCACAAGCCACGAGCTTGTAGAAGCTGTAAGAAACACAAATCGCCTATTAGAGGAAGTCGACACAGAAGGCTCAGATGATATTACCATTTCCAAGGAAGATCTGGAGAAGATAAGGGTTGGTAGGGACGCCCTGACCCGCGGCATACTTCTGGAGGCATCGAAGATCATACCCCAGTACGGTATAGAGCTCATAGATGTAAGGGTGAAAAGAATAAACTATGTAAAAGATGTCCAGAGAAAGGTCTTTGAAAGAATGATCTCAGAAAGAAGACGCGCCGCGGAAAAATACCGTTCAGAAGGCCAGGGCAAAAAGGCCGAGGTCGAAGGCCAGATGGAAAAGGAGCTCAACAGAATCCGCTCAGAGGCGTACCGTGTGGCAGCCGAGATCAAAGGAAAGGCCGATGCCGAGGCCACCACGATCTATGCGAATGCATACAACAAAGATCCTGAATTTTATTCTTTCCTGAAGACGCTCGATACATACACCAGGACAATAGATAAAAACACTACTGCTATATTTACGACAGATATGGAATATCTGGGATACCTCAGAGACAGCCAATAAAGAGGAGATATAGTGTATATAGGTATACCTAAAGAGATAAGCGCACATGGAAAAGAGATAAGGGCCATCCTTCTGCCCAGGGAAGTCAAAAGACTGGTCGAGGAAAGGCAGAATGTATTAATAGAAAAGGATCTCGGCAAGCGCCTTGGCATAGATGACCGCCTGTACCATGAGGCAGGCGCCGCGATTACACGAAAGCGCGCGAATGTTTTCAGGCAGGAGCTGGTTGTTAAATTAAAACCGCCGCTTCCGAGAGAATTCGGCCTGCTTAAGAATAACATCCTTTTTTCCATGCTCCACGCCGAACAGAATCCTCAATTTGTAAAGATG
This sequence comes from uncultured Planctomycetia bacterium, assembly GCA_964451625.1. Classification (GTDB taxonomy): domain Bacteria; phylum Omnitrophota; class Gorgyraeia; order JABMRJ01; family CAYVIU01; genus CAYVIU01. The sequence continues at coordinate 11,800 of CAYVIU010000018.1, forward strand.
CTCAGGAGAAGGAATTCTGCCGCAATCGCAATGGAACTTGTAAGAAACAGGGCAGGCGAGCGGCTGGTTCAGTGCACGGACATGTCCGGAGAACAGGGTATGCTCATGGCCTTTCACCTTGCAAAAAAATCCCCGAAGGAGTGCACGGTGCTTGTACTGGGATATGGCGCTATCTCGAGCGGGGCGCTCAAGGTTGCCTTCTCGCTTGGCGCGCGCGTCAAGATATTAAGAAAAGAGGAGTTCAAGTATATAAAACATTTTATAAGGAACCGGGATATAATTGTGAACGGCATTTCCTGGCCGAAAGAAAACAGGGACAGAAAAGAATACCTGATAACGCGCGATATGCTGAAATTAATGGCAAGGCACGGCATCGTGCTGGACCTGTCAGTAGATTATCCGAATCTAATAGAAAGCTGCCATCCTACCTTAATCGATAAGCCCACCTATGTAGTAAATAGCATCACCCACATAAGCATTTTTGGGTACCCGGGTCTTGCGCCGATTTCCAGTTCAAGCAGGTATTCAAGAAAGGTCCTGCCGCTTATACTGAAGATTGCTTCAGCAAAGAAACTGGACAGGCTCCCACGCTACCTTAACAAAGCAGTAATTAAATGAAAATTACCTTACTCGCGATAGGGGATATACATATGGACGAGGCGAAAAAGGCCCCGTCTATATGTAGATTTATCCGCTATAAAAATAAGTTTCGAAAGCGCAAGATTGCATTTCAATGGATGCCGTACGACGAGGTCCTCCTCCGCAGGCTGCCCCCTGTTAAAACAAAGAGAATTAAGGTAATGCTCTTTTTCCCTTATGCGCACTGGAACAGCCAGATAGAGCGCTATGACAGGGACAGGAGAGTTTACGGGGACAAAAGGTTCGGAGGAGATTTCAAGAAATTTTTCCAGAAAATCGAAAACATCTTAAGGTCAACCTACAAGGGTAAAGAAATAAGCTACATAAATCCCCCCAAGTCCTGCGTCCTCGACAGAAATAAGACCGCCTCATCCAGGCTCCTCAAAAGAAACGGCATCCCTACCCCGAAAAAGTACAATGTAAAGAACATGACCCAGCTTGACAGAATACTCCGGCGCTCCGACATGCTTTATGTAAAACCTGTTTTCGGAGCCATGGGCAAAGGCATAAGCGTGGTCAGCAAAGACGACTGCTTTACGAACTATATCTATCGGGGCAGCAGGATCATAAGCCGGCTGGAAGACACAAACTGGAAGTTTACCAGGGTTTCAAAGAAAAAAAGAAAAACCTTTCTTAGCAGCCTGATAAAAAAAGGATTCCTGTTTGAAGAAGGCATCAATCTGCCTATTGCAAAAAGAAGGCGTTTTGATATAAGGGTGCATGTGATCTGCGGCAAGGTGGTGTTTATGTTTGCCAGGTCCGCGGCAAGGGGAAGCTTTATAACCAACTGGTCGCAGGGCGGCAGGATGGAGTCGGCAAGGTTCCTCAAAAAATTCATACCGCCTCATAAACTTGAAGAGATGAAAAGGCTTTCAAAAAAGACGGCAGAGATCTTTTCCTTAAACTACGCAGGTATTGATATTATTCTCGACAGGGATTTTAAGAATACCTATGTTGTTGAGGTTCATTCGTTTCCCGGGAATGTACGCAAGTTTAACCTTATGAAGGTCCTGGTGGACTCTATATCATGAAAAAAAAGATATTGATATTCCCTTTAACAGTCCTCGTCCTTTCCGCTGTGTGTATATTTGCGCTTTTCTATTTCAACCCCGATTTTTTAAATTGGGGTCCTTCAAATAAAGTCACCCTTCATCTCACCAACGGCTCTGTTATAAGCGGTGAATTGATCGAAACCCTGCCCGACAAAGTTATCATCTTCTGGAAAAACGGGGAGGTGGCTTTTAAGAAAGATGAAATCTCCAGTATAGAATACGGAAAATCCGTAAAAGAGGCCGAAGGCCTCCTTTTCCCCGAAGAAAAAACCGAATGGGCGTATAAAGGTGATATGGTTGTGCAGTTGACCAACCTGACCGTACTTGACGCCGAAGTGGCCGCTGTCACGCCTGAAAACATTACCATCCAATACGCCGTTGACGGGGGCGGTTCAATTGAACAGGATATAAAGCGCTCCAGGGTCGAGGCGCTCCTTTTCAAGCCCATAGACAATAAGCCGAGCAGAAAGATTGAAAAAAGGCTGAAGCAGCAATTCCCTGAAATGCAGTTCCATGAAGAAGGCATATTCACCATTGTTACAGATTCAACCAGCGACTGGGTGAAAAAATATAAAAAGGCATTGAATGACCACCTGACAGATTTTTATTTTACTTATTTCAGCCTGCTTGAAGACAAGCGGCCCGCAACCCAGCAGTATGTAATAGTTTTTGACAGTTTCGCGGATTATAACGACTATGCCATTACGGACGGGGTGCCGGGATGGGCTGCAGCCGGCTATTTTGTCCCCTCTGACAAGGTCCTGTATTTATCCAATGCCCTGGGCGCGGAGATCGAGGAATTGATTTATGAAGCAATGCTCGGAAGGACAAGGGAGCAAATCGGCCATCTGGAAGAGATGATAAAGGGCCGCGTAGATGAGCGCTACCATAAGTTTGTTGATGCGATGGGCGATGAGGTCAAGGCCAAGTTTGTAAAGATACACAACATAATGACAGGCGGCCGCAGGAGGATGACGTTTACGATCCTGAGGCACGAGTTTACCCACGCGCTTTTTCATAATTTTGGGCTTCAGACAGTTGTTATGTCGAAGACAGGCCTTTCGCAGGATGAACTGGCCCGGAAAAAAAAGGAGTATCTCGAGGCAAAGGATATAGTCAAAAAGCGGCGCCTCCTCATGAAGCTCCTGAGCCAGAGAAGGGATGAAGCCGAAGAGTACGAGGCCGAGGCGGCGAATTCATGGTTTGTGGAAGGGACGGCCACCTATTCCGAAACCGATTCAATAGGCGAGGTCAATGACATGTGGCTTTACGTGTATCAGGAGGCGAAGAGAAAAAATGCCGTCCTGCCGCTGGAGCAGCTTACTGTGTACGCCCTGGGGAGCTTTCCCGGGGTGTCGTCTGAGGCAAAATATTTTGCGTACGCACAGAGCTGGGCGTTCACCTATTTTTTAATGAAAAATTACCCCGACCGGTTTAT
>CAYVIU010000019.1:0-14576 GCA_964451625.1 uncultured Planctomycetia bacterium
GGCAGAGTCCAGCCCATTCCTGGCAAAGATGAGCCTGTTGTGGTTTTCTGCTGGGACGGCCTCTATCATAGACCGCATTCCGTTTACAGCGGCCATGATACCGATAATAAAACATATCGGGAGCCTGGGTATAAATATCGATTCTTTATGGTGGATATTGGCGATTGGAGTAGGCTTCGGGGGCAACGGCACCCCTATCGGCTCTACCGTCGGCATAATAGGCATCCAGCTGACTGAAAGATCAAGGACGCCCATAGAATTAAAACAATGGTTTAAAACAGCAACGGTTGTGGCCGTTATTTCCATAGCCCTGATATCGCTCTTGGTGGCGTTCATATAAGATGAGAGAATATATTTATTTATTAATGACAGATAAAAGGAACGGCTTATTTGCCTCCGCACTCAAAGGTGTGCTTTTTATAGTGTCATGGTTTTATGGAATAATTTCAAACATTATCAGGCTTTTTTACAGCAGGACCGCAGGGAAGCCCGGATGTAAAGTGATAAGCATCGGAAACCTGACCCTGGGCGGGACAGGAAAAACTCCAACCGCATGCATGCTGGCAAAGTATCTTTACAGGCAGGACAAAAAGGTTGCAGTGCTTATCAGGGGTTACGGCGATGATGAATGGAAGATGATCAAGGGTATGCTTGAGCCTATACCGGTTATAGTGGGGGCCAACAGGGTGAAGAACTCCAGGCGCGCCGTGGCAGAATTCGGCGTAGACACGGTTATACTGGATGACGGATTCCAACACTGGAAGATAAAAAAGGATCTGGATATAGTTTTGATAGACTCCTCAAACCCATTTGGCAACGGAAGGCTTTTTCCAAGGGGTGTTTTGAGAGAAAACCTATCCTCGCTTAAAAGGGCGGGCGTGGTGCTGCTCACCAAAACCGATATGGGAAGGGATAACGTAGAAAGAATAAAAAATACAGTAAAGGCGATATCACCTAAACTGGAATTCGCCGAGACTATATATAAGCCGGAATATTTATATGATCTGGCAACCAGGGAAAAACTAGACACAGCCCGGATAAAAGGTAAAACAATCGCGAGCCTGTCCAGCATTGTGAATACAGAATACTTTGAATTTATACTTAAAAAGCTGGCCGCAGATATTAAATCCCGGCTTCATTATCCGGACCACCACGATTATACGCAGAAAGACATTGATAATATTTTGAAAAAATGTAAAGAACAAAATGTGGGCACAATCGTTACAACCGAGAAAGACGCCGTAAAGCTCAAGGCTTATAATGTACAGCTTAAAACTTTAGTACTGCACGTAGAACCGGAGGTTATAAAAGGCAATGAAGTCATCACCGGCAGACTTGCTGGCCTATACAGGAATTAATCTGGCGGGTTTGATTATCCGAATGCTTCCCATCCGGCTTAGTCTATGGCTCGGAAAGGGTGTGGGCATCCTTATGTATCAGTTTTATCCAAAACGCAAAAGGATAGCCTACGCCAATTTAAAGAGCGCATTCGGGAGTGAAAAGGGCCCGGCCCAGATTAAGAAGATATTGAAAAATACATATAGAAATTACGGCCAGACAATGCTGGAGTTTTTACATACACCGTCCATGAGCGCAGAGTATATAAGAAAATATTCAATAATAGACATTGAACACGTCAGGCGCGCCAAGGAAAAGGGCAGGGGCGTCATTTATCTCACAGCGCATTTTGGCAATTGGGAGTTGAGCAGCCTTACAACCGCCGTTAACGGCTATCCTATTTCCGTCCTGGCGAGGCCGCAGAAGATGTTTAGGGTGAACAACCTTATAAATAGTTTTAGAGAGAGATTCGGATGCAAAGTGGTAAACAAAGGCATGGCGAGCCGTGAGATTATAAAGGCCCTCAGGAATAATGAAGTTGTAGGTATACTCTCAGACCAGGACGCAGGAAAGCGCGGCAGATTTGTGGATTTCTTCGGAAGGCCCACATCCTGCGCCATAGGGGCGTTCAGCCTTGCCAAAAATACAGGGGCGGTTATTATCCCGACTTTCATAGTCAGGGAAAATGGGCCGCACCACAAAATAAAGTCCGAGCCTTTTATAGAGATATCAGGCAGGAAGGCAGCGGATGAGGAGATTACCCAAAAGCTTCAAAAATTTACCAAGATACAGGAATCCTATATAAGAAAATATCCGGACCAGTGGCTCTGGGTGCATAAGAGGTGGAAATCCACACCTGTGCGCAAAATCATTGCGCTGAGCGATAAAAAGCAGGGGCACATAAATCAGTCAAAATCAATCGTAGATATTTATAAAAAATGCAGAAGAGATGCCGGTTTTAGTGATGGCCAGACGCACGTAGAGTTTATCGATGTAAAGTTTAAAAGCCCTCTTGCAAAGAGATTCCTTGCTGTTGCCTCAAGATTTGCCTCAAGCCGATGCCAGGGGTGCATGAAGTGCCTCAAGCTTTCTTTAACAAAGGATTCATATAATAAGCTGATGATGGATTATGCCGACGTTATTGTATCGTGCGGCTCCTCGCTGGCGGCAGTGAACAGATTTCTTACGATTGAGAACAATGCCAAGAATGTTGTAGTAATGAAACCGGGCATAACATCTATAAAGGATTTCAATCTTGCAATAATCCCTGCGCATGACAGGCCGCCCGGAAGGAAAAATATTGTGGCGACAACCGGCTCACCCAATTTTATAGATAATGACGTGTTGAATCGCCAGGCAAGGGCCCTTTCGAATACAATACATCTTCCTCATAAGAAGACACTGGGCGTCCTTCTGGGAGGGGAAAGCGCAGAATACACAATATCAGGCGAATTAGCCCAAAGGCTTTCTTCCGAAGTCCAGGCCCTGGCCGAAACCATGGATGCCCAGATTTTGTTCAGCACTTCACGGCGTACACCAGCCAAGATAGACCACCGCGTGAAAGAAACCTTCGGGAAAAACCCGAGATGTAAATTGCTGGTGCTTCCGAATGAGTCTAATGTAAAAGGCGCTGTAGGCGGTATATTGGGATTGAGCCAGATTGTCCTTGTTTCCGGTGACAGTATCTCAATGGTCTCCGAGGCAGCGAGCTCAGGAAAACATGTGCTGGTCTTTGATCTTGAGAAAAAGGCCGTAAAAACGACAAAACATGAAAGGCTCCTGGATGAGCTGAATAAAAACGGTTTTATTACACGTACCTCTGTAGGAAAGATTGCTGAAACCGCACAGGATCTCTTAAGAGGGGACAGGCCGGCCAGGACATTGGATGATTCAGAGAAGATCTACAAAGCGGTTTACCGGATAATATAACATGAACATACTACAGATTTTACCAGAACTAAAAGTAGGCGGGGTTGAGCGCGGGGTAATAGACCTGGCGCGCTACCTGGTTGAACAGGGACACAAGGCAGTTGTCGTATCCGGCGGCGGAAGGCTTGTCAAAGACCTTGACATGATCGGCGCCAGGCATTACACGCTTCCTGTAGGTGCGAAGAACCCTGTTACCATGATTAAGATGATCCCGCAGCTGGTCAGTATAATAAAGAATGAAAATATAGATATCGTCCATGCCAGAAGCCGGGTGCCTGCATGGATCGCTTATGCGGCTTCATGGTTTGCCCATACAAAATTTGTCACCACCGCCCACGGCTATTACAGGAACCGCTTTACAAGCCGGGTCATGGGATGGGGCAGGGCTGTTATAGTTGCAAGCAATGTCATTGCGCGGCACATGATAGATGATTTCGGGGTGCCGTTTGAAAAGATAAAGCTTATTCCCCGCGGAGTGGATTTGAGCCAGTTTAAGTTTATTCCACCCGAAGAAAAACCGCAGGGCGAGTTTACTATAGGCATGATCGCCAGGCTTACCCCCATAAAGGGGCACATATATTTTATAAAGGCCCTTTCCATGGTCGCTCGGGTCATACCCAAACTAAGGGTCCTCATTATAGGTGATAGTTCAAGAGGCAAGACAAAATATAAAGAGGAGCTGGAGCTTCTTGTAAGGAGGCTCGGCCTCAGCAGGACCGTGGAGTTTACAGGGGTTGTGCATGATATCCCCGGGGCCCTTTCTAAAATGAATCTTCTGGTGCTTCCTTCTACCGCACCCGAGGCATTCGGCAGGGTCATTATAGAGGCGCAGGCATGCGGCGTTCCTGTTATAGCAGCGAAGGTCGGAGGCATAGTAGATATTATTGAAGACGGCGTGAATGGTATGTTGGTTCCGCCGGAAGACCACAAGGCATTAGAAGAAGCAATCTTAAAAATAGCAAAGGATAAAACCGGGGCCGCTAAAATGGCTCTCAAGGCCAGGGAGGTTGTCGAGGAAAAATACTCCTTGAGAAAAATGGCCGAGGGGACCGTAAGTTTATATAAAAAAATTATGGCAAGCCTCAATATCCTTGTGATAAAGATAAGCGCTGTGGGGGACGTTGTCCTGGCAGTGCCGTCTCTCAGGGCCATACGCTCCAAGTTCCCGGAGGCCGATATAAGGGTGTTGGTGGGCTTAAAGTCCCGGCAGATATTAAAGGACTGCCCGTATATAGACGGGACTATTGTATGTGATTTGAAGGGGAAAGACAAAGGCTGGGCCGGCATATTAAAACTGGGCTCTCTTTTAAGGAGGTCGCACCTTGATACGGTGATTGACCTTCAGAATAATAAGATTTCACACATCTTAAGCTTTCTGAGCCTTGCCCCGCTTCGCTACGGGTATAAAAACGGAAAATGGTCATTCTTCCTGAACCGTACAGTTGAGGAATCTCAGTTTGTCCTTGACCCGATAGCGCACCAGTTCAGGGCGCTTAAAAAACTCGGCGTGGTTGCGGAGGATAAACACCTTGAGCTGTGGCCGTCAGCCGAGGACGAAAAATGGGTGGAAGGCTTTCTTTCCGAAAACTGGCTTGATGAGAGGGCCCATATCCTTATAGGGCTCAATCCCGGAGGGTCCAGCCGCTGGATTACAAAGCGCTGGGGTGTGGAAAATTTTGCAAAACTCTGCGATGAGATGGCGCGGAGGTTCAATGCAAGGGCCGTGCTTTTCGGCACAAAAGAAGACCTTGCGCTGGCAAAGGACCTTAAATCTATTTCAAGGAGCAAACCTGTCCTGGCCGTGGGGAAAACGGATCTCATGAAACTGGCAAGCCTGATAAAACGCTGCAGGCTGGTTGTGACAAGCGACAGCGCCCCCATGCACATAGCCGCATCCCTGGGCATTCCATACGTTGCATTATTTGGCCCGACTGACCCGGACCGGCACAAGGTGTCTTCAGGCAATTCTACGATTATAAAAAAGGACCTGAACTGCAGCCCGTGCTATAAGCCGACCTGCAGGAATATGAGGTGCATGAGAAAAATTACAGTGGAAGAAGTAGTAAATGCGGTTGGTAGGTATCTAAAATGAAAATACTCTTTCTCTCAACACATCTTAATATAGGAGGTATAGGGGTATACTCCGTTTCCCTGGCAAAGGCCCTCCGGAAAAGAGGCCATGAGGTGATTATTGTCTCAAGCGGCGGGAACATGCAGGGCGGGCTTGAAAAAGAAGGTATATCTTTAATAAATATAGACATAAAGACAAAATCCGAACTCAGTCCCAAACTATGGTTAAATATGCCGCGCCTTGCTTCGATAATTAAAAGAGAAAGGCCTGATATAATACATGCCCAGACACGCGTGACGCAGCTTGCCGCATCAATCCTTTCCAGAAGGTTCAATATCCGGTATGTAAGCACATGCCACGGATTTTTTAAGCCCCGCCTTTCCAGAAAGGTATTCGGATTATGGGGGGACAGGGTGATAGCCATAAGCGAGGCGGTGAGAGACCACCTCATAAATGATTTTAATGTTGAAAAAGACAGGATAGAGCTCATACATAACGGCGTTGATATTTCAAGATTTGAAAGAGAGTTTTCGAATAACGACCTCCTGGAAACCAGGCACAGGTTTAATTTAGGCGACGGCCCTGTAATAGGCGCCATAGGAAGGCTCTCTCCCGTTAAAGGATTAGACGAACTCGTCCGCGCATCCAGCCGGATAAAAGACGTGAGGCTCCTCATAGTTGGAGACGGGCCTGAAAAAGAAAAACTCACTGAGCTTACCGGTGAGCTCGGCATTAAAGAGCGGGTAAGATTTATGAAGTCAGATCCTGATACACCAAGACTTCTTTCGATAATGGACGTATTTGTCTTTCCTTCGGTCCAGGAAGGCCTGGGGCTGTCCCTTATAGAGGCGCTTGCCTCCGGAAAGGCGGTTGTGGCAACAGATGTGGGCGGCATAGGTTCTTTGGTAAAACATGACGAAACAGGCCTCCTGGTAAAAAGAGGGGACAGCACGCAGCTGGCCGATACCATAAAAAGATTATTGAACGATAAAAATCTCAGGGAGCGGCTCGGGTCTAACGGCAGGGCCCTTGCAAAAACAGAATACAGCCTCGATAAGATGGCGGATAAGACCGAAAAATTGTATAAGGCATTATTATGAAACGCATACTGATAATAAATGTAAACTGGCTCGGGGATGTGCTCTTCACGACCCCTTTCATAAGGGCGATAAGAAAAAGATATCCCGACAGCTATATCGCCTGCATGATAGTGCCGCGCTGCATGCCGATTATTGAGCATAACCAGCATCTCAACGAAATCATAATTTATGATGAGCGCGGAAGGCACAGGAGCCTGCGGGGCAAGTGGAGCCTTATAAAACTCCTTCGTTCAAGAAGATTTGACGCGGCCTTTATACTCCACAGGTCATTTACGCGCGCCCTCATTGCCTTTTTAAGCGGGATAAAGATAAGGATCGGCTACGATGTTAAGAAAAGAGGCATCCTTCTTACAGATGCTATAGAGCATCCCAGGAGGGGCCTTCACAAGGTGGATTATTTTCTTAATATTGCAGGCAGGTTCGGTACAGATACGTTTTCCAAAGATTATGAATTCTTTATATCAGGTAAAGACACCGCCTACATCACCGGCCTTCTCAAAAAACAGGGCATTTCAAAGAAGGACCGTTTTCTGGTTATTAATCCCGGAGGCAACTGGGATCCAAAACGCTGGCCGCCCGAAAATTTTGCCAGGCTGGCAGACATGCTGGCCAGGGAGCTTAAATTAAAAGTAGTTATAAGCGGCGCGGAAAAAGATGTTGAGCTTGCAGAAGGTATTGCCCGGATGATGAAAGGTCAGGCGGCAATTTTGGCCGGCAAGACGTCTTTGAGGCAGCTTGCCGCGCTGATGCGTTCGGCCGCGCTTGTTATTGCGAATGATTCGGGGCCCATGCATATTGCCGTCAGCATGAAGGCAAAGGTCATATCTTTATTCGGCCCCACTTCATCGCGGCTTACAGGGCCTTACGGAAGAGGCCATTATACCGTATTGTGGAAAGATATCGGCTGCACCGTGCCCTGCTACAATCGTTCCTGCGACGACAACCGGTGCATGAAGGCGATCACTCCGGAAGATGTATTGGAAGAGGCAAGGCGAATATTATGAAGATAAACAAAAACGAGATAAAACGAATATTGATTATCACCTTGAGTAATATAGGCGATATCATATTGACCACTCCTGTGCTGGATGTCCTGGGAAAAGAGTTTCCAGAAGGAAGGGTGGATGTCATGGTGGGGCCGCAGGGGAAGGATATATTCAAACACCATCCCCGCATATTTAAGGTGATAGTCTATGACAAACATATACCTGTTATGGAGAAGAGGCGCCTTATACGTAAATTGCGCAGGATCAATTACGATTTGATAGTAGACCTGCGCAATACACTTTTTCCATATCTTGTAGGTTCGAAATATAAAACCACACCCTTGCACAAGATACCATCGGCATTCCTGCTTCATAAAAAAGATGCGCATCTCTGGAAGCTGAAAGAGCTCGCCATTGATACAAGCCAGGCACAATTTTCAGTGTTTATTCCGCCCTCCGATGAACTTTATGTGGAAAACCTTCTCGATAAAATTCCGGGAAAAGAAAATATTATAGTAATGAGCCCGGGCGCGAAATCATTGATAAAAAAGTGGAAGAAAGAATGTTTTTCGGAATTGGCAGACCGCCTTATAGAAGAGCTCGACGCGCCCCTGGTTATGGTAGGGGACCAGAATGACGTGGATCTGGTGAGCGATATACAGAAAGGCATGAAGAATAAGGCATATAACCTGGCAGGCAGGACATCCATTACCCAGCTTGCCCATCTTTTAAGAAAATCCAGACTGCTTATTGCAAATGACAGCGCGCCCATGCACCTTGGCACTGCCATGGGCACAAAGGTCCTGGCCATATTCGGCCCGACGGACCCGCGTAAATACGGGCCGCGCGGGGAACATGACCGGGTGATAAGGAAAGAGCTGGACTGCTCACCCTGTGAAATTGCCCAGTGCAAGTTTAATCACGAATGCATGAAATCAATTTCAACAGAGAAGGTCTTTAGCACAGCCAGCCGGATGCTTCGCAATGAATAAAATACTTATAACGAGGACAGACAGAATAGGGGATGTGCTGCTTTCAACCCCTGTATTCAGGGCAGTCAGGGATGCGTATCCCGAAAGCCACATAGCTGTGCTGGTGAGGCCCTATGCAAAAGACATAGTAGAGGGAAACCCTTATATAGATGAATGGATAATTTATGATAAATACAAGAAACACAGAAGCATTATTAAATCACTGCTTTTTACCATAGGCCTTGCCGGGAAGAAGTTTGATACGGCCATCCTTCTGCATCCGACCTCAAGGATGCACATAATAACAATGCTTGCGGGTATCCGGACGAGGATAGGCTATAACCGGAAATTGGGATTTCTCCTGACGAAGAAAATACCCCATACCAAACAGTTCGGCCGGAAACACGAACTGGATTATAACCTGGATGTCCTGAGGGCCATTGGCATAAAACCGGAACAGAGATTGATGTATTTTCCGATCAGGAAAGATTCAGAACAAAAAATAGCCGCCCTGCTTAAAAAAGAAGGCGTGAAACCCAGCGATACGCTGGTGGCAATACACCCGGCTGCCAGCTGCCCTTCCAAGCGCTGGCTTCCTCAATCCTTTGCCAGGGTGGCGGATGAATTGGTCAAAAGATTCGGAGTGAAGATAGTGCTTATCTCAAGCGCTGACGCCAGGCCCTTTGTAGAGGACATGACAGGCCGGATGCGGAGTGAAGTAATAGATTTTTCAGGAAAGACAAAAATCACTGAACTGGGATCGCTTCTTAAGCGTACAAGCCTTTTGATATCAAATGATTCCGGCCCCGTACATGTTGCGGCTGCGCTGGGGGTCAGTGTTATTGCTATATTCGGAAGAAAAGATGCAGGCCTTAGCCCTACAAGGTGGAAGCCTTTGGGAAAGGATGATATAATATTCCATAAGAATGTGGGCTGCCAGCTGTGCCTTGCCCACAACTGCAGAAATGAATTTAAGTGCCTTAAGGCAGTAACGGTCGAAGAGGTTTTAGAGGCAAGCGAAAAATTGTTAAACTTTGAATTAAATGTAGGGAGGATAAAATGATCAGATCACTTTGCTGCGGTCCAGACCAGAAGCTTTCCACCAATTTAAAACCGGATAAGTTTAAGGAGGTCCTGGCCCATAATGAAAACCTTCTCTGGCTGGATGTGGAAAATCCCACCAAGAAAGAACTGGAACTTCTCAAGGCGCAGTTTAAGCTCCACCCGTTGACGATCGAGGACTGCGTAAATACAAACGCCCGCCCGAAGATCGACCAGTTTCCCGATTACATGTTTCTGATACTGCATTCAGTCGGGGTGAGGCCCAGGGCCAATAAGATTAAAACCGTAGAACTCAATATCTGTATCGGGAAGAATTTTCTTTTGACTATACACATAGACCCCATACCTTCCATCAATACCAACTGGGGCCGCTGCCAGAAAAATACCCAGGCCCTGACCAGGGGCCCGGACAGGCTCCTTCACCACATAGTCGACTCTCTTGTAGATAATTATTTTCCCCTCATGGACATGTTTGACGGGAGGATCGCAAAGATCGAGCACGATGTTTTCAAAGAAGCAGGCCAGCAGGCGCTTAACCAGATATTCAGCGTGAAGAAAGACCTTTTATTCCTGAGGAGATTTGTCGCTCCCCAGCGCGAAATGGTGAACCTCCTGAGTAAAGACCAGTATTCACTTATCAGGCCTTCTATTCAGGTGTACTTCCGCGACGTCTTCGACAACCTTTTATTTATCCAGGATGCCATAGATACATACAGGGATTCTATAAGCGGGGCGCTGGACGCGTACCTTACTACAATTTCCAATAAAACCAACGAGATCATGAAGACACTCACCATAATTGCAACCATAGCTATGCCCCTTACTCTTATTACGGGTATATACGGCATGAACTTCAGGCACATGCCTGAGATCGACTGGCCATTTGGCTATGCATGGGCGTATCTGTTGATGTTTGCAATAGGCGTGGGGATGCTGGCATACTTCAAAAGGAAAAAATGGTTCTGACTCAATTAATTACATTAACGGCGTTAATTTTGTTGTCGGCGTTTTTCTCGGGGTCTGAGACCGCGCTCTTTGGCCTGAGCAAGATCCGTGTAAAAAGGCTCCAGCTTGAAAACCGTCCGAACTCAAAACTCCTCGCCCAGCTCCTGAACAGGCCCACAACCCTTTTGATCTCCATCCTGATAGGAAATATGCTTGTCAATATCTTTGCCTCAAGCTCTGCGTCCGTTCTGGCAACAAGGCTTTTTGGCGAAAAGGGACTGTCCATATCCATAGGTGTAATGACATTCCTTATTCTCATTTTCGGTGAGATAGCGCCGAAGAGCATAGCCATAGGAAACCCAGAAAAATTTTCTCTCAGGGTCGTTCCTTATATAGATGTCTTCTCGAGGACGGTTTTTCCCTTAAGAAAGATACTGCAGATAATAACAGATTTCTTTGTAAAGAGATTTTCGGCCACATTTAAATTAAAAAAACAGAGCCCGCATTATACCGAGGAAGAATTGAAAAAGGCCATACACATGGGCCGCAGGGCAGGGGTGTTTGACCTCGATGAGGAAAATATGTTCAGGGGTGTTTTTGAATTCGGCGACAAAAAGGCAAAAGACGTGATGCGCGCGCGAAAAGAGATTATAGCATTCGAATTAAATACCCCCCTTGACAGGATTAAAAGAGTTGTGAGAAGCAACGAACTCTCCCGCATACCCATATATGTTAATAAACTTGATAATATACTGGGCATACTTTATGCCAAGGACCTTATAGTGGCATCAGAAAGGGGAGATTGGGATTTAAAGGAAATATTAAGGAAACCGCTTTATGTATCCAGGGACATGAAGCTGGACGATCTGTTCCGTGAATTAAGAACCAAGCGTACGCACATGGCGCTGGTAAGCGATGAGGGAAAACTGGTCGGCCTGGCAACGCTTGAAGACCTTTTAGAGGAAATATTGGGAGAGATCAAGGATATAAGAGGATGAGCATACTTTTAGGCATTATAATAATAGCTGCCGCACTTCTTTGCGAGGCGTTTTTCGCCGGCTCTGAGACCGGCATCATCTCCGCAAACCGCATAAAATTGACGAATCTTGCCGACAAAGGGGACCGCCGCGCCGCTATAGTAAAGGGTTTTCTGGATAACCCCGAACACTTCCTGGGCACTACCCTTGTAGGGGTTAACCTGTCCGTTATTATCAGTTCCTCAATAGCGACGGCTGTAGTAGCGGCTCACTTCAAAGGTACGAATTACGCGGCAGCGATAACGACCGCTATAATGCTCCCTTTAATATTGATTTTCGGCGAGATAATACCCAAAGCCTTTTTCAGGCAGCATGCAGACGCGATTTCTTTATGGATTTCTTACCCCCTGAAGGCCGCCTCAATAATACTCTTCCCGCTGGTATGGCTGGCCACAGAGGTTTCAAGCCTCATATCCAGGATATTCACCAAAGGAAAGCTTAAGAAAAACCCGTACGTTACACGTGAAGAAATAAAGCTCCTTTTGAGGGACGCAGCCAAGCAGGAACTCATCACAAAGGATGAAATCAAGATGGCGTCTGAAATATTTGATTTCGGCAGGACCGATGTCAGCTCTGTAATGGTCCCTTTAAGCAATGTTGTGTCAGCATCTGATAAGTCGACAAAGAATGAACTTGCCCAGCTCATCGCCCAGAGCGGCTATTCCAGGATCCCCATATACGTGGATAATCCGGCAAATATTATAGGGACTATCCAGGTAAGCGATCTTATAACCGAAAAAGGCGCGCCGGAGGATATAGGGACCATTATACGCAAACCTTATACTGTACGCGAAGATAACCCCATAGATGAACTGCTGAATGACCTTAAGGGCAACCAGAAGAATATAGCCATAGTAACCGATAAAAATAATAAAGCAATAGGCATAGTTACATTAGAGGATGTGGCAGAGGAGATTGTTGGCGAGATAGAAGACGAATACGATACCGGGGCATAATTTTGCTTTGACAAGCGACGGCCCAGGTGTTAAAATCATCTTTCCAGGAAGGTAAAAATGAAAAAGCAAAGCTTAACCAAATTAAAGACAATTATATCAAATTTTGGCAAGTCCAGGGTGCTTGTCCTGGGCGACCTCATACTGGACCAGTTCATATGGGGTAAGGTGGAACGCATTTCGCCTGAGGCGCCTGTGCCGGTGGTATGGATAGACAGGGAATCGTTTATGCCCGGCGGCGCCAGCAACGTAGCCAACAATATCGCCGCGCTCGGCGGCAAGGTGGATATAGTAGGCATTGTGGGAAATGATGAGAGAGGCGCGATCCTTAAGAGCGAGCTGGATCAGCGCGGTATAGGCACAAGCGGTATTATACGGGACAAGACACGGCCCACTATATTAAAGACAAGGGTAATTGCGCATAAACAGCAGGTGGTCCGCATAGACAAAGAGGTGTCTCTTGCCGTCAACAAACGCCTCATAGGGAAACTGGCCAATATAGTAAAAAATAAACTGGATAATATAGATATTTTAATCATAGAAGACTATGGAAAGGGCACGATAACAAGTGAGCTGCTTAAAATAATAATCCCCCTCGCCAGAAAGAAAAGGAAGATTGTGGCGGTTGATCCGAAAGAAGAGCATTTTTCCCTTTATAAAGGGGTGGATGTAATAACGCCCAACCATAAAGAGGCATCCATTGCCAGCGGCGTGAATATTGCAAACAAAAAGACCCTGGATGAGGCCGGCAAGCTGCTTCTGAAAAAACTCAAGTGCAGCACCGTGCTTATAACGCTCGGTGAGAGGGGAATGAGTGTATTTAAAGAAGGCGTAAGGCCCGTTCACATACCAACCCTGGCCCAGGAGGTCTTTGATGTCTCGGGCGCAGGGGATACAGTGGTAGGGGTGTTCAGCCTTTCGCTGGCAAGCGGGGCAACGGGTGTCCAGGCCGCCCACATAGCGAATGTCGCTGCAGGTATTGTGGTTGGCAAGATCGGAATTGCAGTAGTTGACCAAGATGAATTAATCGCGGGAATAAAGAGGGAGATTATCGGATGATGGAAGCGATTGGGGTAATACCGGCCAGATATAGTTCCACCAGGTTTGAAGGAAAGGTTATCGCGAAATTGGGCGGAAAGCCCGTTGTTCAGCACGTATGGGAGCGCGCGAAACAGGCAAGGCTTTTGAATGATTTAATAATTGCCACCGACGACCAGCGCGTAGCGGATGTCGTCACCGGCTTTGGCGGAAAGGCAGTGCTTACCTCAGTGGACCAGCCCAGCGGGACCGACAGGCTTGCAGAGGTGGTCAATCCGATCGATGTAAAAATTATTATAAATATACAGGGCGATGAGCCCTTTGTCCACCCGTCTATGATAGATGAACTTGTCAGGGCCCTTCAGGAAGATGAAAATATTACCATGGCCACTGTCATAAAAAGGATTACCCAGAAAGAAGAGCTCATGGACCCGAATGTGGTGAAGGCGGTTATCGACAGATTCGGAAACGCCCTCTATTTTTCAAGGAGCCCCATTCCATTTGAAAAAGGGGAGCCTTCAAAGATGTTTTATAAACACCTTGGATTATATGCATACACAAAGGATTTTCTGTTTACGTTCACCAACCTCCCGAAAACAAACCTTGAGATGGCGGAGTCTCTGGAGCAGCTCAGGGTGCTTGAGAATAATTACAAGATAAAAACCATTGAGACAAAGTTTGAAACCATAGGCATTGACACCCCCCAGGATTTAGAACGCGCCAATGCCTTATTGGGCAAAGGAGCTTAAAACATGAAAGAGGTAAGGGTATCAAAGATAGCAATCGGCGGGTCAAACCCCCTGGTTCTTATTGCCGGCCCCTGTGTCATAGAGTCCGAAGGTTCCGCACTCAGGCATGCAAAGAGGATTAAAGAGATCGCCAAAAAACTCGGCATCCCTTTTATATTTAAGGCAAGCTACGACAAGGCCAACAGGACCTCCATAAAATCTTTTCGCGGGCCGGGCATTGATAAGGGATTAAAGACATTAGGACGCATAAAAAAAGAACTCAAAATCCCTGTTTTGAGCGACGTGCACTGCAAGGAAGATATAAAAAAAGCGTCAAAGGTGCTTGACGTAATCCAGATCCCCGCGTTTTTGTCGCGCCAGACCGATTTGATTTTGAGCGCGGCCCGCACAGGGAAGG
>CAYVIU010000020.1:0-11804 GCA_964451625.1 uncultured Planctomycetia bacterium
AAACCCCTAAGGAAAACGAAGACCTTGAGTGGCTGCTCGATGCCCTGGAAAAAAACCTGCGCGATGTGGAAAGCGAATTTTTGGCGTATATGGACCAGTTTGAAGAACTCGAACCGCCCTATGTCAAGTTTTACACGCTGTTGTACGAAACTTTTTACGATTAAAAGATGTCAAAACCGGAATTTTGTAGTATAATATAGTATATAATCCCAGAAAGGGGCACCTGATGCAGGTAAATATCAAAAGAGGCGCAAGCAGGCACTTTAAATGGGCCATAGCCGCTGTACTTTTTACAATCATTATATACCGCTTTTTTGAGATAATGTATCTCTACTTCCATAAGACGATTTCCGACAGGATGCTTCTCGGAGTGTCGGTGGTGCTCCTCTGTTATCTCTGGGTGCAGGAGATCATAGATAAACAGGCCCTTGAAAAGGGCTACGAAAAGCTGATTACTGTCCAGAATAAATTAAGAGAGACAAACCTTGAGACAATCAGGTCCCTTGCGCTGGCCGAAGAAGCAAAAGACCCCTATACGCGCGGCCATTCAGCGCGTGTCGCGGAATACGCATGTATGATAGCGAAAAAACTGGGATTTTCAAAGGCAGAACTGGGCGCCCTTGAGAACGCGGCCATCCTTCACGATATAGGCAAGATGGGCATAGCCGACAGCATCCTTCATAAAAAGGGAAAGCTGAATATCGATGAATGGGAAATAGTTAAAAAACATCCGAGCCTGGGACTTGATATACTCTCACCGCTTGAATTTTTATCAGAAGAGAAGGAGATTATAAGGCACCATCACGAGCGCTACGACGGCAAGGGTTACCCGGCGGGCCTGAAGGGGGAGAAGATCCCTCTTGGCTCAAGGATACTGGGGGTGGCTGATTCATTTGATGCAATGCGCTCACACAGGCCTTACCGCGACCCTTTGCCGGAGGAGACGGTTTTGGCAGAACTCAAAAATAATGCAGGCACGCAGTTTGACCCGAAGATTGTTGAGATAATACTCGAAATAGAGGCCGAGAGAAAAGGCATTATATAAAATCATTCAGAAAGGAGCAGCATCACATGTCAAAGGTAAAGGTCGAATTAACATTTCCGGGAGAGCTGAAGAATGAACCTGTCATCTTTTATATTGCCCGCGATTTCAAGATAGTCCCGAACATCATAGAGGCGTCGTTTTCCACCACTATGGGCTGGGCAATACTCACCCTCGAGGGCGATAAGGACGAACTGGCGAGACTCTTCAGCTACCTCAAGAATAAAAATATAACCATAAAGAATATATAACAATATGCGAATAGCAAGGCTGTTTGTTGTATTTCTGATTCTCACCCTTTTTTCTGCCAGCACCGGTCACGCCGACCTTATTTATTTCAAAAACGGAAACTCCTCAAGGGGCATGGTTATAGAGGAATATAAGGACAGGATTGTCTTCTCGACCGTGGACGGGGAGATTACAATCGAAAAAAAAAGGGTCGACAGGGTGGAATACGATGACCCTGAAATGAATATCATGACCGCGGGCGACAATGCTTTTGAAAAAGGCAAATACAAGACTGCCTACAGATACTATTCTCTGGCACACGAGATAAATTCCGATTCAGGCATGATAACCAAAAAAATGGACCAGGCATTCCTGCTCGCCTTCAAAGAGAAAGAAACCTACCGGCGCGACTTGATGGACAAACTGACAATGCTTGAAGGCACCGGGCAGCCTGCCGCCAAAGAACTGACGACCGAAGAAATGCTCAAGGAGAAATTGGGCATAGTCCTTTCGAGGACGCCCGAGGGGAGATTCAAGATTGCCGCGATGTCGATTAATTCCCCTTTCAGAGAGGCCGGCTTTAAGTTGGGAGATTTTATTATAAGTGTCTGGTCCAGGATGTCCAGCTATATCAGCCTGGAGGAACTGGCCCGGATGTTTTTGGCAGAAGATCAGCACACCATAAAGATAGTGCTTCGGAGGAATATTAAATTTAAAAAAGAAATGAAAGAGCGCTTAGGCGCCAAATTTGATATGGAATGGGACGGCATGACAACAAAAAAGGTCCTTAGCGGCGGGGTATCAGACCTGGCGGGCTTGGAAGAAAATGATGTAATTATTGCCGTAAACAATAAATCCATCAGGTACACAAAAATGAAAAGTGTCCTGCGCCTGCTTAACAATGTCGGCCGAGTCGATGTGACCATACAGAGAAACGTTACCGTTTTTAGGCCTGGGAGGTAAGAAGATGTACAAGAGAAAAAAATACCTGGTTAAAAGAGGGCTTCAGTTCAGATACATAGGCGCGATACTCTTGACAGTGTTCTTCATCGCGGTAGTATGCGCATTCACGACTTATTATAATCTCCTGATCATCCTTGGCGAGAAGCTTGCCAATGTGTACCCGCAGGGGAGGCTCATGGTGACCCTGAGGTCTACGAGCCTTGTTATATTGTTCAGGGTAATTCTCCTTATACCTTTCGTAGCATTGATAGGGCTCCTGCTTTCGCATACGATCGCCGGCCCGATCTTCAGAATGGAAAAGGTGCTGAAAGAGGTGGGGGAGGGCAAGCTTGATGTTGATATAAAATTAAGAAAGAGAGACGAACTCAAAGATTTTGCCGAGGTCATAAATGAAATGACCGATAATCTTAAAAAACAGAAGCTCTCCAGGAAAAAGACAATAGAAGAGGTAAAAGAATTAATCAAAAAAGAACCAGCCAATAAAGAGGCAATCACCTCCCGCCTAAACTCCATCCTTTAGGGACGGTTCTCAAATCGTGAGGAGAAGTGTCCCAGTTCTGAAGCGAGAAGTGTCCCCAGAAATGTCCCCACCTTTTTATTCGAGGTTTTCGGAGAGGTAGCCTCCTGTGAGCGCATCTATGTTGGCGGTGAGTTCCTGGAGGCGTAGGTCTTTCCGGGTTCTTGCGCGCACATCTTCAGGCGGGGCTTCTAAAAGCTCTATCTGGAGCTTTCTTCTTTCGAAATAATAGCGGGTAACCTCATCCAGTATGTCATCCCTGAGCTGGACCATGAGCTTGCTCCTGATGTCAATCGTGGTTTGGGAGGAGTTCCAGATAAGATTGCCCAGATCCCAGGAAAGGTTTATGTCCCAGCCCTCTGTTTCGTCATCCGGGCCAAGTGTATAATACTGATTTGAGGAACTGGTGTATATCTCATATGTGTCTGACTTGGATTTATCGATGCCGAAAGAGAGTTTTGGAAAAAGGGCTTTTCTTTTTACCGCTCTTCTCCAGCGCGCAATCTTATCCGGGTGCACCTCGGCATAGTTTATGGCTGCTTCCTGTATCTCGCGGACGGTTGGCTCATCATTAAAACTGGAGAAGATTTCATGGGCCTTAAACCGGGCTTCATCGCACCCGTTTAATTCGCTGCTTGTTTTGTAGACACCTGTTTCGGCGGCGACCCATACAGAATTTTGCCTGTCCATATCACAGGCGACAAAGATTACCTCAATCCTCTGCAGAGGCTCTGAGATATCATCCCAGGCTTCTGCCTCTTTTGAAAATACAAAAAGCCCTTCTTCTGTCGCGGCATATAATTCATGCGGGGCAAGCGGTGAAACCGAAAGAAAGTTTATGTTTCTTGAGAGAAGGCCCTCATCTGTGAACTTGTGCCAGGCCTCGCCGTTATCAGAGGATTTAAATATTCCTTCTTCCGTGCCCAGATAAATATCAGAAGGGTTTGCAATATCTATAGCTATAGTCCTCAGGCCCGGAGAAAGGATATCCGATTCATCATCATAAAAAGAATCCTCATCAAGGGAATTTATATAACTAAAGACATTCTCCCACATCCTGCCATGATCCCGGCTTTTATAGAGACCCTTATCGCATATTGCGTAAATGATTTTCGGATCTTCGGGATGAAAGGCAACCTGATATATGCCTGACTTGCCGAGCTTGCCGGCCGCCCTCTGCCAGTTTTTACCGAAATCATTCGTTATAAAAAGGCCTCCCTTAGTCCCTATAAAAAGAACGGAGGGATTCGTGGGGTGAAGCGCGATATGATTGATAATCCTTTTTCTATCTACGCCGTTAAATATTCTCCTCCAGTCTTTACCTCCATTGGTGGTTCTGTATACTCCTTTATCTGTGGCGGCGTAAACAATCTCAGTATCATCCGGCCTTATAATGACAAAATTCGCACTTTTGCCGGATGCACCCAGATACAGGCTCTTCTTCCAATTGAGGCCTGCGTCTTTGGTCTTATATACACCGCCTGAGGTAGCTACATAAGCCAGCTCATGGTCTTTATATGAAACAGACACAGCATTAAACTCTGTCTCATCTATGCCGGAGGTGACATTCCTCCAGGCCGTTTTCGCATGTAAGGCAGGCAAAGAGGCCTGACTTATACAAAGTACTAAAATTGTTGTGAAAAAAATAATCGTCCTTTTCATAAAACCCTCCTATGCTTTGGTTATATTAACCACTATATAAACAAAACCGTCCCATGTCAAGACGATTATCTGACTTTTTTATGTTTAACACAACCTAGGGACGGTTCTCAAATCGTGAAGAGAAGTGTCCCCATTTTATTTTTTTTAAAAAAGATTGCAAGAATTTGCTGTTTTTTTTCGTCTTATTATATGAGGGAGGTGAAAGATATGCCTAGAGGACCGAGATTAATATTGGATAACGCATTATACCATCTCATAGTGAGAGGAAACAAAAAGAATCCGATTTTTGTAGAAGACCTTGACTATAGAGAATACGTTAAGAGGATTAGGTTATATAAGAAGAGATATGACTTTAAACTTTACTCCTATTGTCTCATGCCTAATCACGTACATCTACTTGGCGAGATAGAGAAAAAGGACAATCTTGCCAAGTTTATGCAAGGAATAAACCTTTCATACGCCATTTATTTTAATAACCGATATGAAACAGCCGGACACACTTGGCAGGGAAGGTTCGTAAGTAGAGTAATAATGAAGGACCGCTACCTATTAGATTGTATCAACTACATTGAGCTGAACCCTGTAAGGGCTGATATAGTTAAGATACCATCTGTATATCCTTGGTCAAGCTACAAAGAAAGAAACCTGGACCCAGTCACAGAATGTCAGCTAATAGACATTTTAAGTCTATAGGGGACACTTCTCCGAACAAGTCTGGGACAGTTCTCCTCACAAGTTGAGAACCGTCCCTACTTTTCTACTTTTGTTTTTCGCTATCGTATGTGATATACTTTAGTTAAAGCAAGAGGGGTGGCTTGAGTGAGGAAATGTCCTAATTGTACCGGAGAATTAGAGAATAGCGCTGTTTTTTGCAAGTATTGCTATAGAAGAATTAAAGGGGTTTTCCTGCATCGCGTGATACGCTTCGCCTCTATATTTATTATCCTGCTGGCTGCTGCCATTTTTATGTTTACCCATAAACCTGAAATCAACAGGGTCATTCGCAATACACGGTCCTTTTTCAACGATTTAGCCAGATCCTGGGAAATTACCCGCGAGAACATGAACGCCATCCCAGCCATTCCCGAGGAACTAGACCGCGAACTTTAATCGGGAAACCCCCTCTAATACTTTTGCCTTTTATTACTACATGTGATATACTTTACCATAATAGGAGCTAATATTATGGTAAGGAAAAAAGAGCTTCTCCTTGGGGAGATGCTCATAGACAAAAAGCTTATAACGCCCCAGAAACTGGATGCTGCCCTGAAAGAACACAAGGCCACCGGCGACTTTCTCGGGGTGACTTTAATAAAACTTGGATACATCACAGAAGAGCGCCTTTATCCGGTTCTATCCGAACAACTTGGCATAAAATACGTAAGGATAAAGGACTTAAAATTGGCCCCCGCGCTTCTTAAAAAAGTACCTGCCAAATTTGCCTGCCATTATAAACTCATGCCGCTTGAACTGAAGGGGAATAGATTGACCGTTGGCGTGACCGATCCCCTGGATGTGCACACAGTTGATGATATAAAACTACTTTTGAACTATGATGTAGTACCTGTCCTGTGCGGGGAAAAGGATATACTTGAGGCGATACAGACATATTACGGGATAGGCGCGGATACGGTTGAAAAGATTATCGCGGAGACCGACAAAGAAACTCACACCACAGCACAGATGCAGAAGACAGAAGACATCGAATCCCTCGCAGGCGATGCATCGATCATAAAGTTTGTAAATGAAATATTCCTCCAGGCGTACAAGGACCGCGCTACGGATATACACATCGAACCCTACGAAGACGAACTTAAAATAAGATACAGGATTGACGGCGTTCTTTATGATGCGGCTGTGCCGCCTACGGTTAAACACCTGCAGGCAGCCATGGTCTCCAGAATAAAAATAATGTCAAACCTCAACATTGCCGAGCGCAGGCTTCCGCAGGACGGGCGTATAAAGGTCAGGATAGGCGGAGAGGACCTTGACTTGAGAGTATCGATACTGCCTACGCCTCACGGTGAAAGCGTTGACGTAAGGATCCTTTCATCCATGATGCTTTACAGCCTTGAGAACCTGGGCCTTCTTAAGAAAGACCTCGATATACTTGAAGAAATGATAAAAAAGCCCCACGGAATAATTTTTGTCACGGGCCCCACCGGCAGCGGAAAGACCACAACCTTGTATGCGTGCCTCAGTAAAATAAATTCAAAAGAAAAAAAGATACTCACCATAGAAGACCCCATAGAATACCAGCTCAAGGGCATTACACAGATTCAGGTCCTGCCCAAGATAGGGCTCGATTTTGCGGCGGGCCTGCGCAGCATGTTAAGGCACGACCCTGACATAATGATGGTGGGAGAGGTGAGAGATTACGAAACAGCAGAAATAACCATACGAGTTTCACTTACGGGCCATCTTGTATTCAGCACCCTGCTTACTATCGATGCAGCAGGGGCTGTGGCAAGGCTGTTGGACATGGGGATAGAGCCGTATCTTGCTTCATCAAGCGTTGAGTGCATCATTGCCCAGCGATTGGTAAGGCTTATATGCCCTAAATGCAAACATGAAATCCCGGCAAACCTGGAAATAGCAAAAGAACTCGGCGTTAGCCCCAAAGAGATGCGCGGCGTAAAACTTTACGAAGGAAAAGGGTGCGAGTCATGCAAGTTCACCGGGTACAGGGGCCGCACAGCGATATACGAAATCCTCATCATGAATGAGGCGATCAGAGAACTTATCCTTTCCCGTACGTCGAGTGACCAGATAAGAAAGAAGGCAGTCTCCATGGGCATGAGGACGCTCAGGCAGGACGGCTGGGAAAAAATAAAAAAGGGTCTTACCACTCACAGCGAAGTCATAAGGGTGAGCGAAGAAGTCTAATCCTAAAAAAACACAATGGCTAAGTTTATATACAAGGCCAAGCAGGGCCCGGAAAAAATTATAGACGGCGCAATCGAGGCGGAGAGCCACGAATCGGCCGTAGCCCGGATTTCCAAGATGGGGTATTTCCCGATATCCGTAAAAAGGGAAGAGGAATCCCTTGCATCCTCAGGCGGAAAGGCCCTTTATCTTTTCAAAAAAGTAAAACTCCATGACCTTGCTATAGTTACAAGGCAGCTTGCCGACCTCCTCGATTCCGGCCTTACGCTGGCCCGCGCCCTGCACGTGATACACGACCAGACCGAAAACAAATACCTGCGCTCTGTGATATCCGATATCCGCGACGACGTTGAAGACGGCCGTCCCCTGTCAGAGGCCACAGGGAAGCACCCCAGGATTTTTTCTAAATTATATGTATCAATGGTCCGCTCCGGTGAAACAGGAGGCGCGCTTGAGCGCATCCTGATCAGGCTTGCTGAATTCTCAGAGACACAGCAGGAGATTGAAAACAAGGTGAAGTCAGCCCTTGCATATCCTATTGTAATGGCAAGTGTCGGCATTGTGACAATATTTGTGTTGATAACATTTGTAATCCCCAGGATTGTCGGGATGTTTGAGGACCTCGGCCAGGCCCTGCCCATACCCACAGCCATACTTGTGGGCGTAAGCAATGTCATTATAAATTACTGGTACCTTATCCTGGGCGGCCTGGGCCTGGCAATCTTTTCATTTATGAGAGTGAGAAAGACCAAAGAGGGAAGGTTTTATATAGACCAGTTTAAGCTGCACATGCCGGTTTTCGGCCAGCTCATCAGTAAGTCTGAAATCGCGCGTTTCTCCAGGACGCTGGCCACGCTTCTGGCAAATGGTGTACCGATCCTGACGGGCCTGGATGTCGTGGCCGACACGATGCAGAATGCCTGTTTAAAACGGGACATAGACGAGGCCTACCGGTTTGTACGTGACGGAAAAAGCCTTGCAGCGGGGCTTGCCAGGGGAAAATATTTTCCCATGTTTGCGACCAACATGATCACTGTCGGAGAAGAAGGCGGGCAGATGGAAAAGGCCCTCTTCAAAGTAGCCGATTCATATGAACGCGAGATGGACAATGCCATAAAGATCATGACCTCGCTCCTTGAGCCCGCACTTATAGTTGTCATGGGCCTTGTCGTGGGATTTATAGTAATATCAATGCTCTTGCCTATTTTCCAGATCAATATTATCACAAGATAAGGAGGATATATGCTTACAGGAAGAAAAGGTTTTACGTTAATAGAAATCATGCTCGTCGTCATAATCATAGGGGTCCTGAGCGCGATGGTTATACCGCGGCTTGTCGGCAGAAGTGAACAGGCCCGGCGCGCGGCGGCCAGGGCGGATATCGAGGCAAATATATCCGTGGCCCTCGATCTTTATGAACTTGACAATGGCGGATACCCGAGGAACCTGGGGGATCTGATGCGCGAGCCGTCACCCACTCCGATCAACTGGAACGGGCCTTACCTCAAAAGAAAACCCATAGACCCGTGGGGAGAGGAATATTATTATAAATTTCCCGGTGAACACAATAAGGACTCATACGATTTATACTCTTATGGAAGGGATAAGACCTCCGGCGGCGGCGATGACGTCACCAACTGGGAGGAAGACTCCGAGTAGGCCCGGCTATACGTTAATAGAGCTGGTCCTGGCGGCCCTTATCATAGCCATTCTCGTCGGCATTTCTATGCCTCGTTTCCGAAACACCTTTTCGGATCTCCAGCTCAGAAACACCTCATATAATATGGCGCGGCTCATCAGCTATGCCCAGCAGAAGGCAATACGCGAGGGGCGGTTCCTCAGGATAAACTTTGATTTTGAGAATAACAAATACTGGCTCTCGGCAAGCAGTGACATGAAGGAATTTGAAAGAATAAAAGACAGATACGGAAAGGTTTACACCCTGCCCAAAGGCATGAAGCTGAAAGGCGGGAAGAAGACAGCAATATTTTTTCCGAACGGCGCCAGCCAGAAAGTCGACGTTATAGTGGAGGGGGGAAGAAGTAAATTCAGTTTAAAATCCACGGGAAGATTGGGGCATGTTGATGTTGAAAGGGTTAAAGAAAAATAGGAATGGGTTTCTGATACTCGAGATCCTTGTGTGTGTGGTGGTCATCACCGTGGGGCTTGTCTTTATCATTAATTCTTTTTCCGCCTCCACCCTTGCCATTACCACTTCAAGGAACTACATAACCGCGCTTTCGCTCCTTGAAGACGAGCTCTGGGAATTTGAAAGAAAACACCAGGCAGGGGAAGGCGAAAACGAAGGCCGCTTCGGTAATAATGAGAATTTCAGATGGAGTTACGAGGCCGAGGAAGTGGATGAAACCCCGTTTAATAAACTGATATTCGGGGCTTCGTGGAAGCAGAGAGAAAAAACAAAAAAGGTTTCGATTACAACTTATCTATGGAACGAAGAAGACTAGGCTTTACATTAATAGAGCTTCTTGTGGCAGTGACGATTTTCTCCATCATTGCAACCGCGCTTTATTCAGGTTTTAACGCAGGCATAAGGGTGTGGCGGAGATCAGAAGACAATATGAAGCTCCATCAGACGATGAGGCTTGCCCTTGACGGCATGGCCAGAGAGTTAAGGAACTCTGTCAATTTCAGTGAAACAGAAGATTCCGAAGAGGAACCCGGAACCGAGCCTGATGAAGAATTCGAAATCATAGAAAAGCCGGACCTCATCTTCTCCGGCACCGGGAGCGAGATCTCATTCGTTTCCATTGTTACGAGATTCCTTGACGAGGAGCAGGTCTTCAGAAAGGAACTTGCAAAACTCACGTATTCACTTAATTCAAAAAGTGAGCTTACGAGAAAGGCCGCTTTCCAGTCTGAAGGGTTTCAGGCCGCGGATTCCGGGGATGATGTAATAATAGAAGGCGTTTCAGAGTTCAAGTTTGAATACAGCTATAAACCTTATGAAGACGAAGATGACGCCGCATGGAAAGATTACTGGACGGGCCAGAAGGACATTCCCATGGGCGTAAAGATATATTTATTGATCAAACCCAAGAACGACGGGCCCACAGAGTTTTTAAAAACGGTCTTTATCCCGCACGGGATCCTGGGCGTAGAGGAAGAGGAGCCTGAGGAGATATTAAGCGGTGAGTAAAAGAGGAAGTATACTTATAGTGACGTTATGGATTATTACTATACTCGCACTTCTTGCGATAGGCGTGGGTTTCAGGATGGGGCTTGAGGTGAAGCTCACCGGTTTTAATGTAAATGAGCTTAAGGCATTTTATCTTGCGAAGGCCGGGATTACGAAGGCAGTTTCCTTGAGGTGGCAGGATATGCTTGACGGGAAATCCCAGGGTATCGATGCACTGGGCATGGCCTGGGCAAATGATAAAGAAGGTTTTAAAGATATAGAACTTGGTGAAGGAGAGTTTACTGTCTCCTACCAGTCGAAAGACCCGGATCGTTCCAAAAAGATGCTGACACTCTATGGGATGGAAGACGAATACGCCAGGCTCAATATCAACAACACTGATATGGCTGGGGCGATAAAATTTTTATTAATAGAAAGCGGCCTCGAACTTGAAGATGCCAACGTGATTGCAGATTCCATTGCGGACTGGCGGGACAAAGACTCCATCCCGTCATTGAACGGGGCAGAGGAGGCATATTATCAGGCCCTTCCCAAACCCTACCATGCAGGCGATACGGATTTCCACAGTGAATATGAGCTTCTCCTTGTGAGAGGCATGACCCCGAAGCTCTTTGACGACATAAAACAATACATCACAGTCTTCGGGGAAGGAAAGATAAATATCAACACCGCCCCCGAGATAGTTCTGAGATCGGTCTTCGGCACAGGCTTTCCGGAGCTCGGAGAAAAGATTGTCACATACAGAAACGGCTTTGACGGAAAGCCTGGCACGCATGATGACAGCTGGTTTGCCAAAGGCGGCTATGTTATAGAAAGAGAAGGCCTGGGCCTGGTGAACATTAAGGACTTGAATGATGCGTCCTGGAGTGGTAATATATTTGGCATAACAACAAGGGAATGGAATAAACTAAAGGAACTTGCAAAGGCCGGCACCCTTGTTACAACATCAGAGCTCTACAGGATAAACGGTGTCGGGCGGATAAAGAATATAGAAAAACGCATTACGGCGGTATGCCGGTTTGAAAGACCTGAGCCCGTGGAACAGATAGGGTTTGACAGAACCCTGCCGCCGCCCGAAGTAAAATATCTTCACTGGCACGAGGAATGAAAAATTGAATAAAATATTCAGAAAAGAAAATACTGTTTCGGTGTTTGACCTGGAAGGCGATATCGTCAAAATCGCGCAGGTCACCAAAAGCGATAAGAAACTATTTCTTTCAAGCCTTTTGTCGGCAAAATCCCCCTCCAGGGATCCGAAGGACATATCCAAGACGCTGATGCAGCTTGCTTCACAGATCAAGCTTCAGGATTCCGTCATTATTGTAAATCTTCCGAGGCACATGGTGACG
>CAYVIU010000020.1:11814-14342 GCA_964451625.1 uncultured Planctomycetia bacterium
CTGTTAAACCTGATGAGCTGGATGGCATGGTGGGCATTCAGGCGTCAAAGCTCCTGCCTTATCCGGCCGAAGAAATCATTTACGATTATAAAGTTATAGAAACAGCCCCGGACGGATATTCCCGCATCATGCTGGTGCTCACGCACCGCAATGTTATAGAAAAGATTCTTAAAATCTTCAAAGATGCCGGTATTGGAATACAGAGGATCGCGCTTAGCTCAGAGGCATTAAGTTTATGGTA
Organism: uncultured Planctomycetia bacterium; assembly: GCA_964451625.1. GTDB lineage: Bacteria > Omnitrophota > Gorgyraeia > JABMRJ01 > CAYVIU01 > CAYVIU01. Next base: position 12,056 of record CAYVIU010000020.1, read on the forward strand.
TCTCTCGAGAGGCGCCTATCTCAAGGAAAATCAGTCAACAGCGTTTATAAATATAGATTCGGTGTCCTGCGACATCCAGATAATCTCAAGCCGTATAGTAAAGCTTACAAGGGCCATTACGCTGTCTGAAGAAGACAGGCTGAACAGGCTCTCCGAAGAGATGCACCGCACATTTCTTACGTATAAAAAAGAGCCAAGGCCTGCCATTTCCAGGCTTGTCCTTTCGGGCCCGGAATCCGTTGTCGGCGTAGAGGCGATGGCCATTAAAAAGGAATTCGGGCTTTCCACTGTATTTGTTGACCCCATAAGGACCTGGCCGCTTGCGCAGGGCGCAAAGCTGCCGGATGCAAATTCAAGAAAGGCGTTTTCATTTACAACCGCGCTTGCCCTTGCCTTCAATTACAACAGGCTTGAGCTAAACCTCCTGCCGGAATCAATCCAGAAGGCGCGCGCCACAACCTTTGCAAAAGAGACGCTTCTTATAACAGGGCTTTTATGCCTGTGCATAATCCTGGGCGGGGGCGGCATACTATGGAAAAAGCTCGTCGACAAAACAAACTATCTCAAATACATAAACGCGCAGATCAGGAGAAGCGAGGAGAGGGTAGGCCAGCTGACCACGATGGCAGGCAATGTAAGTATTATAAAAGACCAGCTCGACATGAGCGGGTCCAGCATAGATGTTGTCCGCGAGCTCTACAGGATAGTACCCCCCAATATTTCCCTGACGATTGTTGATATTGAAGAACTTGCCGACTGCACATTGAGGGGGACGGCAGAGGAGCTTTCCGACGCGTTCAGGTTTATAACAATCCTTGAAGAATCGGTGTATTTCCAGAATGTAAAGGTAAGATACGCAACAAAAAGGGTTGTCAAGAAAAGGATGATAACAGATTTTGAGATTACATGTACGCTTGTCCCGCCCCCTCGGCAGAGAGTCCCTGAAAAACAAGAGGGCGAAAGAGATGAAATGAATCCAGGGGAAGATATCATATGATACTCGAGAGGCTGACAAACAGGGAAAAGACGCTTTTATTCGCAACAGTTACGATTGTCTTTATAGCGGTTTTCTACGGCCTTATCATTGATCCGATCGTAAATAAGTGGAGCCGCCTGAACCGCCAGATTTCCCAAAGGACCCTCAAATTAAATAAGAACCTGGCAATCCTCCAGAATGAAGACTGGATCAAGGAAGAGTTTATTAAATATTCTGAATACGCAATGCCCCTCGGCAGTGATGAGGAAACCATAGCCGTGCTCCTCAAGGCCATAGAGAGGATTGCCAGAAAGACCTCAGTGCACATCACCAATATACGGCCCCGGGCCTCAAAGGAGACCGAGCTGTATAAGGAGTTCGGCTTTGAAGTAATATCCGAGGCAAGCCTGGAAGGGCTCCTCAGGTTCATGTATGAGCTCCAGAACGCAGCGGAGCTTCTCAGGGTAAAGAGGTCAACACTCTCCTTAAAGGCAGGGAAGGGCAAGACCCTGCGCGCAGTCTTTGAGATAAGCAAACTCGCTGTCAAAACCCCCTAATTCTTCTACCAATCCGAAATCCCTAACCCCTTGACAAAAGTTAGTTTTTCGTGTATACTTTATGTATACTCTCTAGGTAGAGAGTAGAGCTTAACTATATGCCTGATATATACTTACTGAAAGACCTAGCACTTAAGACCGGGTTCTCTATCTACACCATAAAGTATTATCTAAAATTGGGTTTGATAAAGGAATCCGGCCGCAGCCCTGATACGAACTACAGGTATTTTGACCAGGGCACAGCCCTGCACCTTGGCCGTATAAGGGAGCTTAGAAAGCAGGGGCTTTCTTTAACCGAAATTAAAGAAAAACTCTCATGAGCTATTACCAGACACTAAAGCTGACAAAAGAGCCGTTTTCCACAAGCCCGGACCCGGCATTTTTCTATAAATCCTCCGAACACAACACCTGCCTCCAGCGCCTTGAGATTGCTGTAAGGCTCAAGAGGGGCCTGAGCATGATCCTGGGGGATGTAGGCACAGGGAAGACCACCCTGAGCCGTGCGCTCCTTCAGAACTTTGAAGGGGAGGAAAATTTCATCTTCCACATGATACTGGACCCGTCCTACAAGTCAGAGTTCCAGTTCCTTTCAAACCTTACAAAGATTTTCGGGGTAAAGCCTGATTTCCGCTCCACGCTGGATTATAAAGACGCCATAGAGAAATACCTTTTCCAGAAGGGAGTGGATGAACACAAGACCATAATCCTTCTGATAGATGAAGGACAGAAGCTTTCGCATAAATTTCTTGAGATA
>CAYVIU010000021.1:0-13760 GCA_964451625.1 uncultured Planctomycetia bacterium
GATGGGAGGGAATAGAATATGAATCCGAACATGATGGGCATCATGAGCATTATGCTTTGCTGTTGTTTTTGCTGTTCTGTCTGCTCTCTGCCTTTTGAAAGAGGGGAGAGCTTTTGCTGAAGTATCATTGCCACCACCATAAAGATGGGTAGTATATTAATACTGTTTCCAAAAAGCGGTAGGGTAAAGGGAAGAGGTACTGCATCAGGCGCTGACAAGTCTTTTATCCATAAGAAGTTAGCGCCTTTTAATTCCAGAGATCTCATGATGGTCTGATACATCGCAAATATAATGGGCATCTGTAAAAACAGCGGCAGGCACCCGCCCATAGGATTTACTTTATATCTCCTGTAAAGCTCCATCATCTCTTTTTGAAGTTTTTGAGGATTGTCTTTGTGGCTCGCGCGCAGTTGTTCCATGTGGGGCTGTAGTTCCTGCATTTGTTTCATTGAACGATAGCTTTTCCTGTTCAGGGGATAGAGGAATGTATTCATGAGGACTGTTACTGCAATAATTGCTAACCCCCAGTTGCGGAATATGTTATGGAAAAAACGCAGGATCTTTATGAAGATCTTGCTTATGCCCCCGAAAACACCATAGTCCACAACTTCCTCAAGGCCCATGTTGTATTCTTTCAGTTTGGCGATATCGTTTGGCCCGGCATAGAGGAGGTATTGGTGAGTGACTGTGCCCTGTGAAGGGATTATGAATTTTGTAGTCTTTAATCCTGCCGCGAGATTCTTGTCTTCAAGGCGTTTTGTGAAAGATTGTGTCCCGAATTGATATGGTTTTAAAATAACTGAAAAATATTTATTCTTTAACGCCACCCATGAAACCTCACCTTGTTCGATTGAATCTTTTTTGGCCCTTACAACCTTCCCCGAAACCTTCGCATTTGTCTCAACATATCTCGATGAAAACGCCTCGGAGTTATCTATGCCTGATGCTGCTATTATGCCATATTCCGCGGGGATTTCAGTGGGGGAGAGGTTCCTAAATTTTATCCATAACTCTATGTGATTATTTAGGTTATGAATGTTAAAAATCTTCTCTATTGAGAGATTTCCGGCCGAATATGTATAGGTGATCTCCCTGCCATTTCTTGCCATCTCGAAGGCAAGCTGATCACTTCCGGGGATGGCATACAGATCATTTATGGCAGTCAGATTATGTTCTCTTTTTTTCGTATCAATAATTGTTGTCGGCTCACCTGTCTTTGCATGAGTATAATCTTTGAGCGCGATCCTTTTAATGGACCCACCGATATTCGTAAAGGTTATGAAGAACCTTTCTGTTTCAATGGTAGTTTCCTGTTCCGGTTGAGAAGAAGGTATGGATGGGGGAAGGAGCGATTTGGCGGTTGTGGTTGTTGAAACTGTAGGCTCCACAGGCTGTATCGCCTGGTGTGTATCCTGGAGGCCCGGGGACCCTGCATTGCGGTCCTTCGCAAACATCTGGAATGTCAGGAGTACAATGAGTGATAAGACTACAGCTAATAGTGCGCGTCGTTCCATAATTATTTTACTGGATCAAAACCTCCTCTGTGAAATGGGTGGCACTTTAAAACCCTCTTAATTGCGTATAACAGGCCCCTGGCAGCGCCTTTTTTCTCAATTGCATCCATTGCGTATTGAGAGCATGATGGATAAAATCTGCATGTTTGTAACTTCAAGCCTGATAAGGTGTTACGATAAAATCTTATTAAAACTATAAATAGCCTTTTCATCTGGTTTTCCTGGGGCTGAGGCCTGCTTTACGGAATAATGTAAGGAATTCTTTGTTTGCCTTTTCAAAATCCAGCTTGCTCGCGCCCGGGCTGGCTATTAAAACCATGTCAAAGCCCTTTTTTATTATGGCCTTGTTCTGCCGGTAGGCCTCCCGCAGGAGGCGCTTGATCCTGGTCCTTCTCGTCGACAACCGGACCTTTCTTGCCTCTACCGAAAACCCTATCCTGTTTGAAGTAAGGCCGTTCTCGAGATAAACAAGCTTGAAGCTCCTGCCCGGGGTTTGCTGCCCTTGTTTATAGACACGCCTGAACTGGCTGCGCTTCTTGAGCTTTTCGCCTGCCTTAAAGGTGAGCGATCGCGCCATTATACGCTTAAGACTCTTTTTTTCTTCCTGCGCCTTCTTGCCAGTACTGCCCTGCCGTGGCGGGTCTTCATTCTTCGGCGGAATCCGTGGCGGCGTTTACGTTTTAGATTGGATTTATTTTTTAGATTTTTTTTCATTGTCGAGTAACTCCTTCGTAAAGACAGTGTGATAATTATACCATAGAGACTAGTTTAGTCAAGATATGTTTGAAAAATTTTTTTAAAAAATGCTTGCCCTGCCGGGAATGCCGGAGTATAATGTAAACACGGTTTTGACCGCGTAGGTTTGGTTGAGTTAGCTCCACTTAACCTACGCGGTCAAAATTGGTAAGTTTTATAGAAAACTAGATACGCTTCCTCTGTTGGAGACCATGGTTCTTTAAGTAAAATTGCTTAAATTCTTCGGCGGGCAGCCAAAAGCGCTGTGGATAGATTGTGGATAAACAGTGTACTTTGCCGGCCCCGCGAACTCTTGACTTTCATAACTTCTTGTGGTAAAATAGAATACGTAGCCAAAGCATTTATATTAAAATAGAAAGTATCCACAGCCTCGCTGTGTATAGAAAATGGGCCCTTCGCAACAAAATATTTGGGATAAAGCAAAACTCTTCATAAGCCAGAAGGTAAATGACCAGACCTTCAGCACCTGGTTTGCCCCGATCACCCTCGAGGCATCGACTGAAAAAGCCCTTACGCTGGGCGTCCCCGATAAATTCACCCTGGACTGGATCAAGGAGCGTTATTCCGACCTGATCAGGGATGCCGTCAAAAAGACTGCGGATAAAAACCTGCAGATATTGTTTTCCATATCAAAAAACCTTCCCGGCGCACACAAGGCCGTCGGGGACACCGCTTCCATAAACACAGTTGCCAAAAATTCCCCCACATTACCCGTGCAGACAAAAGACCGGGGGTTTAATCCGAAATATACCTTTGACAATTTTGTCGTCGGGCCCAGCAACAGGTTCGTCCATGCCGCATGCATGGCCGTCTGTGAATCCCCGGCGAAGAGCTACAACCCGCTTTTTATATACGGCGGCGTGGGCCTCGGAAAAACCCACCTTATGCATGCCGTCGGCCAAAGCATCATTCAGAGGAACCCCAATCTAAAAGCGCTCTATATCTCAAGTGAAAGTTTTACAAACCAGCTGATAAGCGCCATTCAAAACCGCACCGCCACAAGATTTCGTAATGTATACAGGAGCGTGGATATCCTTCTCATAGACGATATCCACTTTATTGCCGGGAAGGAATCCACGCAGGAAGAATTCTTCCATACCTTTAATACACTGTACGACGCCCATAAACAAATTGTCCTTTCAAGCGACCGTTCCCCGAAAGATATCCAGAGGCTGGAGGAGAGACTCGTCTCCAGATTCGAGTGGGGGCTTATCACTGATATACAGCGGCCGGATTTAGAGACGCGTATAGCAATATTGAGGAAAAAGGCCGAGAAGGAAACCATCCATGTCCCCAACGACGTGACTTTTTTGATAGCGGAAAAAATCAAGTCCAATATCAGGGAGCTCGAAGGTGCGCTTATAAGGGTTGTGGCGTACGCAAAATTAATGGGCGCGCAAATCACAGCGGCCCTGGTGAAAGAAGTATTAAAAGACATGTTTTTAGAGGAAGAGATCAAGGTAGGCATCGATTTAATCCAAAAACGTGTCGCGGAATATTTTAATATAAGGCTTTCGGATTTAAAAGGGCGCAAAAGGAACCGCGCGATTGCATATCCCAGGCAGGTGGCTGTGTATCTTGCCAGGGAATTGACGGATTATTCTCTACCGGAGTTGGGTGAGTTTTTTGGCGGCAGGGACCACACCACAATACTACATGCTTACGAAAAGATCTCAAAAGGCATAAAAACCAACAAAAGTGTGAAGGATCTTATCAACAGGCTTGTGACAGAAGTGAAGGCATAACTTGCGTTGTGTGGTATAATGTGGATAGTGTGGATAAAGCGGTTTGTTTATCCAAAGGTTGTTAGGTTTGTTTGTTGTTTAGTTGGTTGGTGTTGTGTAGATATCAACAAGTGGGTAGCCACTACTGCTACTACTACGAGGTTTCTTTAAAAGTTAAACTAATATTAGTATAGCGAGGAGGTTGTGGACAAATGAAAATAAAATCTCCCAGACAGGATCTGATAAAAGGTATACAAACAGTTCAAAACGTAATTTCATCTAGGACTACACTCCCCATATTATCCAACATCTTAGTTGAAGCAAAAAAAGACACACTTAAATTAACAGCCACAGACCTGGACACGGCAATCTCATCTATAATACCCACACAAACAATAGAGGAGGGTTCAATAACAATACCCTCAAAAAGGTTTGGTGATATTATAAAAGAACTCCCCGAGCAGGAAATCACAGTATCGGTACGAAAAAACAACCTTGTATCTATAGACTGTAAAAAGGCATTTTTTAAGGTAATGGGTCTGCCAAAAGAAGAGTTCCCAAAACTCCCGGTTATAAAAGACAAGGAATCCATCACCATAGAGCAATCTATTATAAAAAACATGCTCAATATGACCTCGTTTGCCACAAGCCACGATGAAACAAGGTACATATTAAATGGTATATTGTTTGATATAAAGACCGGCAAAATCAAACTTGTGGCAACAGACGGCCGCCGCCTGGCCCTGATAGAAAAAGAGCTTAATATCCCCAAACAATTCCAGAAAAAGATCATTGTGCCCACAAAGGCCATCCAGGAGCTCAACAGGGTGCTTACCGATGAGGGCGAAATGAAGATGTTTTTTACACAAAACCAGATATCCTTCGAAGTTGGCAAAACCGTTATAATATCAAGGCTTATAGAAGGCGAGTTTCCACAGTATGAACAGGTTATCCCCAAGGAGAGAAGGGAGAAAATCAAGCTGGACAGGACCGAGCTCCTGTCAGCAGCGCGCAGGGCGAACATCCTCACAAGCCAGGATTCCCAGGCCATAAAGATAGACCTCTTTAAAAACAGGATGATTGTCTCCAAAAACACCCCTGATATAGGCGAGGCCAGGGAAGAGCTTGAGGTGGAATATAAAGGAGACGATATCTCCATAGGGTTTAACCCCGGTTATCTGATAGACGTCTTGAAGAACCTGGATCTGGATAAGGTCAGGCTGGAACTGACAGACCCTACCAAGCCGGGGGTTATCAGGACACCCGACAATTTTATATACGTGGTTTTACCCATGCAGCTTACTTAAACAAATGAAGCTGGATCCGATTAAGGATGTAGTAAGTGGGATCGTGAAGGGGTGGAAGAAGGAATCCGCCTCTTTTACAGAAGACAAGATCCTTAAGGTCTGGGAGAAGGCAGCCGGCAGGAGGCTGGCAAGGCATTCAAGGCCGGTTTCTTTTAAGGCAAAGCGCCTCATTGTTCATGTAGACAGTTCCCCGTGGCTTTATGAGCTGACGCTCCAGCGCCCCAAGATATTGGTGAGATTAAAAAAGTGTTTTAAGAAAAAACCTGTTACGGAAGTGCAGTTCAGAATAGGCGAGATATGACAGCAAAGAAAAAAGAAAATACGAAAAGAGCAAAAAGCGCGAAAGACCCTGAGATTTCTGCGGGTCTGCCGGGCGCGAAGAAGTACGATGCCCGCACTATCCAGGTTTTAGAAGGGGTCGAGGCAGTACGCCGCAGACCTGCCATGTATATAGGCGACACCACCAACCGCGGCCTGCACCACCTTGTGTATGAAGTGGTGGATAATTCCCTCACTTACGATATGCCGGTCATGATTTCTGAAAATGGTGTCACGAGCCTTAAAAAAATAGGCGAGCTTGTGGATTCTTTTATTGATAGGAATGAGGACAGCGTTTGCGCCTCTCCGGGCATGGAAGTATTGCGGGAAGGATTTAATATCCGCACCCTTTCCTTTAATAATAAGACACAACACCTGGGTTTTGAAAAGGTCTCCTCGCTTATAAGGCACAAGGTCAACAGTAAAATCTATAAAGTGACTCTTTCTGGCGGCCGTTCCGTTGAGATAACACCATACCACTCGCTATTTACTGTTAAAGATGGCAACATAGTCTCTATGGAATGCGCCAAGTTAAAAGTGGGAGATAAGGTAGTTATCCCAAAAAATGGGTGGGGCCCATCTGAAAATACACTTAAAAGGATAAATTTAATAGAAGAACTTTTAAAATTGCCTTCTTGTAAAACGAGAAAGGTTTACCTTTATGGTATAAAAGATTTGACATATGATGATGAGATAAAAAAAGAATTAAAGAACATGCTGGGCAGAAAAGTAAGATTTTTTGACTATAGATGGTATAGTTATCTTCCTTTTAATATATTGCGCAATTTATCAGTGCAGACAATAAACAAGTTCAAGGGTGATCCTAGTATAAAAATAGGCAATAGAAATTGTAAAATCAAGCCTATCATGGAGATAAACAGAGAATTTGTAGAACTATTGGGGCTTTATGTCGCCGAAGGCTGTATCCGGCATGATCGGAAAAAAAATAGCGGTGCCGCCGTATTCAGCTATGGGAAAGACGAGTGGAGCTTAATAGATCACACCTACAGTGTGTGTGAAAAAGTTTTCCCAGGGCATCCCCCAGCCCTCAATAAAGCGCACGAGACAGCCTGGAATGTTTATTTATATGCCGATTTTATAGCTCTTTTATTTAAAGATGTATTTAAGGCTGGTTTCAGTAGTTTGACTAAAAGAGTCCCAGAAATTGTTTTTAATCTTTCACCCGAGCTCAGGGAGAGATTTTTGATAGCGTATCTGGCCGGAGATGGGCATCCTTCGTCCGAATTTAGTGCATATTTAGTCGGAGGCTACAGTCCTTCGGTAGAAAAAACACGTAAGTACGCATTTAACACAGTCAGCGAAGAACTAGCCGTAGGATTGCAATATCTACTTTCCAGCCTTGGCAAGTCGTATTCCGTAAGGCGTATTGAACCAATGTGCCTGGACAAAACACATTTTATAATAAGCAAAAATACCGCATATTCATTTGACTTTTATTGGAATTGCAACTCTTCGTATGTCAAAAGAGTTCCTTATGACGAGTTTATAGAAGAATGTAGCAACGGGGGAGCGATACGCGCTTTCAGGCACGGCCAAACAGGTATATCAATAGATAAATTAAGCACTTTGGTTAAGAATAAACAAGCCGTGCTCAAAGGAGATGGAGACAAGTTTTTAAAAAGTGATCTCGGCGTTGTAAAAATAACAAACATAGAAGAAATAGCCTATGATAAAGAATGGGTATATGACCTTTCCGTACCGAATGGGGAAAATTTTATTGGAGGATCTGGAGCAATTGCATGCCACAACTCCATTGACGAGGCGATGGGCGGGTACTGCGACACGATCGAAGTAGTCATGCACACGGACAACTCCGTCAGTGTCACCGATAACGGGCGCGGCATACCGGTTGACATACACAAGACACAGAAAAAACCCGCCGTAGAGGTTGTAATGACGACCCTGCATGCCGGGGGTAAGTTCGACCACCGTGTTTATAAGGTCTCAGGCGGATTGCACGGTGTAGGGGTGAGCGTTGTGAATGCCCTGAGCGAATGGCTTGAGGTGGAGGTAAAGCGAGACGGCAAAGTCTATCACCAGGAGTATGAAAGAGGCAAGGCCACCTCAAAACTCACCACCGTGGGCAAGAGCCAGAAGACGGGGACGTGTGTTACATTCAGGCCGGATAAAGAAATCTTCAGTAAGATCGATTTTAGCTATGACATCCTCGCAAACCGCCTCAGGGAACTGGCATTTTTAAATAAAAACATAAAGATTATCCTTAAAGACGATGAAAGCGAGAAGGAAAACCTCTTTCTCTTTAAAGGCGGCATAATTTCTTTCGTGGAACACCTCAATAAAAACAAAACCCCTCTTCATAAAAAGGTCATATACTTCGCAAAAGAGAAAGACAAGATCTCCGTTGAGATAGCCATGCAGTATAATGACGGCTATGCGGAGAATATCTTCTGTTTTGCCAATAATATCAATACAATTGAGGGCGGTACACACCTTACAGGATTTAAATCCGCCCTTACAAGGACCACAAACCAGTATTGCAGGTCCAAAAAGCTTTTGAAGGAAGGCATAAGCCTCTCAGGCGATGATGCGAGAGAAGGCCTGACCGCAGTTATAAATGTAAAACTCCCGAACCCGCAATTTGAAGGCCAGACAAAGACAAAACTCGGCAATTCTGAGATCGAAGGCATAGTGGAGAGTGTTGTTAATGAAAGCCTTGGCGCCTTTATGGCCGAAACCCCCTCTGTCGCTAATAAGATTGTAGATAAGGCAGTCCTGGCAGCCAGGGCAAGGGCAGCAGCAAAGAAGGCAAGGGAGCTTACCAGGAGAAAGGGTGCGCTTGATTCCGGCTCTTTGCCGGGCAAACTTTCAGACTGCTCCGAAGAAGACCCCTCCATTTGCGAAATATACCTTGTCGAAGGCGATTCCGCCGGCGGTAGTGCAAAACAAGGCCGCGACCGGCGCTTTCAGGCCATATTGCCCCTTAAGGGAAAGATACTAAACGTGGAGAAGGCAAGGCTGGACAAGATGCTCAATAACGAGGAAATCAGGACCATCATAACAGCCCTTGGTACAGGTATCGGGGAGGAGTTCAAGCTTGAGAACCTGCGCTATCATAAGGTGATACTTATGGCTGATGCTGACATCGACGGTTCGCATATCCGCACGCTTCTACTAACCTTCTTCTACCGCCATATGAAGAGCCTGGTGGAGAGTGGCCACATTTTTATAGCCCAACCACCTCTGTATAAGATTAAACGCGGGAAAAGGGAGGAATACATTGAAACCGAAGAGGCCATGAACTCAATGCTCTTAGAGATTGGCACAGAAGGGGTTACGGTAACCAGGATCAAGGGAAAGAAAGCATTTACAGAGAAAAAGCTGACCGAAATCCTTAAGCTCATCGTAGAAATGGAACGAATTGCAGGGGCAATTGGCAGGCGTGGAGTGGAATTCGCGAAATACCTGGCATTGCGGCACCCAAAGTCCCATAAGTTGCCTATTTATAGGGTAAAAGTGGAGGGAGAAGACCGATTTTTGTATGATGACAGGGAATTGGCAGAGCTTATGAAGTTAGACGAAAAGAAACGCAGCAAAGCCAAAGATAAAGTGGAGGGCCCCACAGAATCAGAGAAAACCGAGTTCTACGAGGCCAAGACTTTAGATGATATTATAAAAAGGCTTGAAAAATTGGACATAGAGATTGCCAATTATGACCCTGTTTTGGCAGAAGACAAGAAAAACAAGAAGAAGGCCAAAGACGAGAAAAAACCCCTCTATACAGTGGCGTATGATGGCGAAAAAAAGGAACTCCACAGCTTAAAAGATGTCCTCAAATTCATCATGGTGAATGCAAAGAAGGGCATGAATATACAGCGATACAAAGGCTTAGGAGAAATGAACCCCGGGCAGCTCTGGGAGACCACCATGGACCCTGAGCAGAGGACGATATTAAAGGTTACGGTAGAAGACGCTGTTGAGGCGGACGAGATGTTCACCGTACTTATGGGCGACCAGGTCCAGCCAAGAAGGGCCTTTATAGAGAAACACGCACCCGATGTACGCAATCTTGATATTTAATAAGGAACCAATATGTATACACGCAATGAAAAGATAATACCTATATATATCGAAGACGAAATGAAGGACTCCTACATAAGTTATGCCATGAGCGTAATTGTAGGCCGCGCCCTGCCGGAAGTAAGAGACGGGCTCAAGCCGGTCCACCGACGTATTTTGTATGGAATGAAAGATCTCCATCTGGAGCACAACAAACCCTACAAGAAATGCGCGAGGATTACAGGTGAAATTTTAGGGAAATACCATCCTCACGGTGACACAGCCGTCTATGACTCCCTAGTCCGTATGGCCCAAGATTTTTCTCTGCGCTATCCATTAGTAGATGGCCAAGGGAACTTTGGTTGTTTTACTAAAGATACAAAAATCCGACTCACTGATGGCAGATCTCTTTCTTTTGGCCAACTTATAAAGGAAACCAGGAAAGGAAAGAAAAATTATACCTATACATATAATAACAAAACCGGCAAAATTGCGATTGCTAAAATAAAGAAACCAAGATTGACTAAAAAGAAGGCAAAAATTGTCAAGATCATATTAGATAACAGCGAAGAAATCAAATGCACGCATAATCACCTGTTTATGCTGCGGGATGGAAGCTATAAGGAAGCGAGGGATTTGAAACCGCAAGATTCCCTTATGCCTTTATATGCGCAAGGTTATGATGGAAAAAATGATATGAGTTTAAAGGATTACGAAATCATTTATCAACCCAGACAAAATAACTGGGAATTCACCCATCACATAGCGGATGAATGGAATATAAATAACAATGTTTATAAAAGAAAAGCCGGCAGGATAAGACATCACAGAGATTTTAATAAGTTAAACAATAATCCAGATAATATTCAGAGAATCCAATGGAGAGAGCATTGGGGTTTCCATAAGGAAATCGCCTCTTTGCGGCATAAGAATGATCCGGCATATGTAAGAAAAATCGCCGAAGGCAGAAAAAGATTTTGGTCAAAGAGAGACAATATTGAGCGCGTTTCTAAACGTATTTCTAAGTTGAATAAAAAACGATGGCGCGACCCTTTATATCGGAAAAAGATGAGCGAACTTAGAAAAGAATTATGGAAAAACCCGGAATATCGCCAAATCAGAATAGAAGCATCAAGCAGAAATTTGAAGAAACTATGGAAAAGAAAAGATTTTAAAGAATTATTAAGTAAGCTTAAATCAAAAGAGCTTAAAAGAAAGTGGCGGGATAAAAAATATAGATTTTTTATCGGGAATATTACTCGTCAAACATCTTTAAAGATATGGTCAAATCCCAAACACCGTGAACTAATGTCGAAATTAGGTAAACAACGATGGCAAAATTCTAAATATAGAAACAGAATGGTCAACCAGGCGAGGAAACAGTGGCAAAATCCCGAATACAGGGCTAGATACTCCCCAGATCATTTCAGTAAGATGGCAAAGAAATTATGGGAAGACCCTGCAACAATAGAACTTCATAGGGCAAAGAATATTCGCCAATGGCAGGACCCCGCATTCAGGAGAAAGATTAGTAACTGCACACGCAAGAGAAATATCAAAAGGCTAGAAGAAAATCCTAATTTCATGAACGAATTAGCTCAAAAATCAGCAGTTTCATTAAGAAAAAAGTGGCAAAACCCCTTATATAAGGAAAGAGTAATTAAGGGCAAGGTTCTGAGTTATGTAAGCGGTCTTTTAAAGATGAATAGAAAAATTACTCCTGGTATATATGAGAAGAATAGAACGAATAACGGAGTACCCAATATCCAAAATACCCTGCATTATTTCTCTAATTTTCAAGATATGGTTAATCAGGCAAAGGGAAAACGCAATCATAAAGTAAAAGCAGTAAAGTTCCTAACAAAAAGAGAAGATGTTTACGATTTAACCATAAACGAGACACATAATTTTGCTTTAGCAAGCGGTGTATTTGTTCATAATTCTGTCGATGGCGATCGTCCGGCTGCTATGCGTTATACAGAGGCGCGGATGGAGCATATCACAGATCGGATGCTCCAGGACTTGGAGAAGAATACAGTTAAATTCGTGCCCAACTTTGATGATTCCCTGAAAGAACCTTCAGTCCTTCCCGCTATATTACCAAACCTTCTACTAAACGGCTCAAGCGGTATTGCAGTAGGCATGACCACAAACATCCCGCCCCACAATTTAAATGAAACTGTGGACGGAATCATACATTTCATAGATAATCCCGACTGCCAGATAAAAGACCTGATGAAATTCATAAAAGGCCCGGACTTCCCGACCGGCGGCATCATCTGCGGCAAAGAAGGCATAAAGAATGCCTACACCACAGGCAGGGGCAAGCTCATAGTCCACGCAAAGGCCCACGTCGAACAGGAGAAAAACGGGAAAGAAAAAATCGCCGTCACTGAAATCCCCTACCAGGTAAACAAATCCAACCTCCTCGGCTCAATAGCAAACCTTGTCCAGAACAAAAAGGTCGAAGGCATCTCCGACTTAAGAGACGAATCCGACAAAGATGGAATGAGGATCGTGATTGAACTCAAGCGCGGGGCAAACTCCCAGGTTATATTGAACCAGCTTTACAAACACACACAGATGCAGGAGACCTTTGGCGTTATCATGCTGGCCCTCGTAGATGCAAGGCCGCGCCTCCTGACCCTGAAAGAGGCAATCTCCCATTATGTTGAGCACAGAAAAGACATCATACGCCGCAGGACAGAGTTTGACCTGGCCAATGCAAAGGCAAGGGCCCATATATTAGAAGGCCTGAAGATTGCCTTAAAACATCTCGACGCTGTCATAAAGACCATAAGACAGTCCAAAACACCGCCCGTTGCCAAAGAAGCGCTGATGAAGAAGTTCAAGCTCTCTGAAAAACAGGCGCAGGCGATTTTAGAGATGCAGCTTCAGCGCCTCACAGGCCTTGAGCGCGATAAGATTGATAAAGAATATCTTGAACTGATAAAAAAGATAGAATTATATGAAGCAATTCTCAGGAGTGAAAAGAAGGTGCTCAGTATTATAACCGAAGAACTCACAGATTTGAAGAAACGCTTCGGTGACGAGAGAAGGACCCAGATTATGGGCAAGGTTGAAGAGTTTGAAATAGAAGACCTTATAGCCGAAGAGGACATGGTTATCACCATAAGCCACTCCGGCTACATCAAGCGCTTCCCTGTTAGCTCCTACAGAAAACAAAAACGCGGGGGCAAGGGCGTGACGGGCGCAGGCATGAAGGAAGAAGACTTTATTGAAGACCTCTTCATTGCCTCCACGCATGACAATATCCTTTTCTTTACGGATCAGGGCAAGGCCCGTGTCATAAAAGTCTATGATATCCCTCAGGCAGGCCGCCTTGCCAAGGGCAGGCCTATCGTGAATCTTTTATCAATGGCCTCCGGAGAGAAAATCACCTCCAGCATCCCCATTAAGGAATTCGAAGAGGGTAAATACCTCATGATGATTACAAAACAGGGCAAGATCAAAAAGACTGACCTCTCTCTGTTCGCGAATGTCAGGCGCGGAGGGATCATTGCCATAAAGATTGCTAAGGGCGACCGGCTCATGGATGCAAAGCTGACAAGCGGTAAAGACGAAGTCTTTATCGGCACCCACGAAGGAAAGGCTCTGAGGTTCTCGGAGAAGAATGTGCGCGATATGGGCAGAGGCGCGGCAGGGGTCAAGGGCATTAACCTGGCCGCAAAAGACGAAGTCGTGGGCATGGCAGTCATAAGAGATAAAAACGCAACACTCCTCACTGTCACAGAAGGCGGCTTCGGCAAGCGGACAAGTGTTTCAGAATATCGCTTGCAATCCCGCGGCGGAAAAGGTATTATAAACATCAAAGTTACCAAGAAAAACGGACTTGTTGTAGGTATCAAGCTCGTCTCCGATAGAGACGAGCTCATGCTTATTACCCATAGCGGCATGATAGTGCGCTGTCCCATTAAGGATATCCGCACCACAGGCCGCGCAGCGCAGGGCGTGCGCATCATACGCCTGAATGCAAAAGATAAAGTCGCATCAACCGCAAGAGTCGTTAAGGAAGAAGAATAGCTGCGACCCCATCGTCTAGTCTGGTCTAGGACACGAGCTTTTCAAGCTTGCGACCGGGG
>CAYVIU010000022.1:0-9256 GCA_964451625.1 uncultured Planctomycetia bacterium
CATCGCTTTTTATCTTAGCATAATCTTTAAGATATTTTGGAACAGAGATCCTTCCCTGCTTGTCGGGAATTACTTCAACCGTCCCGGAAAAATATAATCTATTAAACTGCCTTGCCTCTTTCTTTGTGAAGGATAACGATTTGAATTTTGTTTCCTGTGTTTTCCATTCATCTTCCGAGAACATAAATAAGCAATTATCAAGCCCTCTTGTGATATAAAATTTTTCGACATAGTTTGCCTTTGCCACCTCTCTGATTCTTGATGGGAGGATTATGCGGCCCTTTCTGTCCAAAGAATGCATGTATTCGCCGTAAAACATTGCTCCTCCACTTTATTCCACTATACTCCACCTTGTACGAAGAAGTATACACTATAATAAATCGCTTGTCAAGCAGACTTTTTAAAAATTTTTATTAAACTTTTTATAAGTGGGGTCAAAATCCACAATATATAGAACATAATATTATATATAGGTACTATGGATTGTGGATTCTGAAAAGGAGAAAAAAGTAAGAAATCGGGGTATTTTGGATGGATTAGTCTTTTTCTAGGCAGCCATAACGTCGCGGCGTTCTTGATACCTGCAGATGCCCCTTTTTGAGTCTGCGCTCTTGATAAATTGCACAAGCTCTTTTATCTGGGAGGAGGTAAGTTCCTGTTCTATTTTTTCAACAGCGGTTTTGGTATTAAGCCCTGTGTGATAAAGGAGGGTATATGCCTTTTTTATCTCGGTCCTTGTAGCTGCATCAAAGCCTGCCCTTCTCAATCCCACTACATTATATGAAGTGACGAGAGAATCTTTTTCTACTGTCATATAAGGGGGTACGTCTTTTCCGATGCGGGCAGAGCCTCCGGCCATGACAAGTTTTCCTATGCGTACAAACTGATGTATGACGCAATTCCCGGAAATAAATGCATAATCCTCCACCTTTACATGACCTGCAAGGAGAGAATTATTGCAGATTGTGATATTGTTTTCGAGTTCACAGTTGTGCCCGACATGGCAAAGCGCCATAAGAAAATTATCATTGCCTATAAGCGTGGCGCTTCCCTCTTTTGTGCCGCGGTGGATGGTTGCATACTCGCGGATAATATTTTTATCACCGATCTTTAAATAGGTGGGTTTTCCTTTAAAAGATATATCCTGTGGTATGTGGCCCAGCACAGCACCCATGTGGATCCGGCAATCTTTGCCGATGGTTGTGCCCTCTGCCACATAAACATTGTGCCAGAGTTTTGTATTGTCGCCGATCTCGGTCCCTTTTTCTATAATACAATAAGGGCCGATCTCGACGTCCTTTCCGAGTTTTGCATTTTTATCTATTATTGCTGTCGGATGTATCATTATGTGTCCTTATGTTTACAGCTTATAGCTTAAAGCTTACAGCTGTTAAAAGTGCAGGTAGACCTGTAAGCCGAGTTCTGTTAACAAGCTTATTAAGCCTGCCGGTGACCATCCATCTGGGCCTGATGTTGCCATCAGGCTCATGCAGCCTTACCCGTCCCGACACCGACGTTCTCGATAGAAGCGAGCAGCTTCTCATTCGGGACCTATTTGGCCTTGCTCCGCGTAGAGATTACCTCGTTTCACCCCCACCCTTCTTGCGAGGGGCAGGACTCGTCTCTGTGGCTCTGATCCGTCCCGCCCCTTTGTAAGGGGCGGGAGACGGGAATTACCCGCTACGCCGCTCTTCGGAGCTCGGACTTTCCTCCCCTGCCAGAGGCAGGAGCGACCACCCGATCTACCTACACAATTTTTTTATTGAGGCCTGATAAATTGATGCCCTTGTTGGCCAATTTATCCGCCTCTTTATTCAATGATCGATCGATAAGCTTTAAATCTATTTTATCAAGCCCATTTATAAGATGTATCGCCTGTTCAAAAAGCTGCCTCATCTTTTTATCCTTTACGCGAAATTCACCTTTAAGCTGTTTATAGACGAGTTCGCTGTCCATGTGCACAACCAAATCTTTTACCCCGAGCATGTGCGTTTCCTGAAGCGCATAGATGAGGGCGTTATACTCTGCGACATTGTTTGTGGCCTCGCCGATGGATTTATGAAGTTCCTTAACTTTGTTTTTATCCTCGTCGTAAATGACAACGCCTATGCCGGCAGGCCCGGGATTTCCTCTTGCGCCGCCGTCGATATATATAAGAAAGCGTTTATCCATCATTCCTCTATGTAAAGAATCCTTGCGCATGACTCACAGAAAATAATACTCTCGGTCATCTTTATTTCGTTTATGACCTGGGGCGGAAGATTCATGTGGCAGCCCCCGCATGCGCTGTGTGCGACCGGGACCATCGCGAGCCCGTTTTTGCCGCTTAAGATGCGCTCGTACTTGGAGAGCATGCCTTTATCTATTTTTGCGGAAAGTTCTTTTCTCTTTTGTTCTTCCTGTGCGAGCCTTGCCTCGATGTCCTTTAATTC
The DNA here is from genome assembly GCA_964451625.1 of uncultured Planctomycetia bacterium. Lineage (GTDB taxonomy): Bacteria > Omnitrophota > Gorgyraeia > JABMRJ01 > CAYVIU01 > CAYVIU01. Next base: position 2,433 of record CAYVIU010000022.1, read on the forward strand.
TTTTTCAACTTCTTTTTTCCTGGCATTTATTTTATTTTCTTCTTCCTTGAGTTTTGTTTTTGCCTCTTCCATATTTTTATTGCCGGCATCTATTTCATCCAAAAGATTTATGATTTCGTCTTCCAGCACTGATTTATCCGCCTGGACGCCTGCAATCTCATGTTTCATTGCATCGTATTCCTTGTTTGTCTTTATCTGCATGAGCTGTGTCTGGTATTTTTTTATTGTATCTTCTTTTGTCTGGAGGTCGTTTTCCTTTCCCTTGTGCTTGACCTGGACGGATTTAAAGGTATTTTCAGATTCTTTCAGCTTATTTTCTTCAGCCTTGTATTCATCCTCCAGGGCCTTCATCATAGCCGGGATCTCAGTCTTTTTTTTCTTGAACTTAAAAATCTTGCTATCAAGCTTCTGCAGCTCAACAAGCATCTTTATCTGTTCTTTCAGTTCCATAGTTTATCCTATTTGGTCGAGGCGCAAAAAAGCAAACCTGCACTTTTTGCGCCAAAACCAATTTTTTCAGTGGTGGGCGCAAAAGGACTCGAACCTTTGATCTCTGCCATGTGAAGGCAGCGCTTTAACCAACTAAGCCATGCGCCCATTTGGCCAATTTTTTTGGTGGGGGTACATGGACTTGAACCATGAACCACCTGATTATGAGTCAGATGCTCTAACCAATTGAGCTATACCCCCGTAATATATAGCATTATTGAGACTAAATTATAACCTATTTTAGCGGAGATTTCAAGTATTATTCGCCCTGGTTGAGGGCGAGGAAGTTTTTGAGTTTGCGGCTGCGGGTGGGGTGGCGGAGTTTTTTGAGGGCCTTGGCCTCGATCTGGCGGACTCTTTCGCGGGTGACATTGAAGATGGAACCCACTTCTTCGAGGGTCCTGGGGTAGCCGTCTCCTATGCCGAATCTGAGCCTCAAGACTTTTTTCTCTCTGTCTGTAAGGGTTGCCAGCACATCTCCGACCTGCTCTCTCAGCATGGTGTGCACTGTCGCATCTGCGGGTGAGACAGCGCGCTTATCTTCGATAAAGTCTCCGAAGTGCGTGTCCCCTTCGTCTCCGATCGGCGTCTGCAGGGAAATAGGCTCCTGGGCAATCTTCAGGATTCCCTGGACCTTATCCACCGGCATGCGCATGTCTTTTGCTATATCTTCAGGGGTGGGCTCTTTTCCGTTTTCCTGGACAAGCGCACGGGAGACGCGGATAAGTTTGTTTATGGTTTCGGTCATGTGCACCGGTATCCGGATGGTCCTTGACTGGTCTGCAATGGAACGGGTTATGGCCTGCCTTATCCACCAGGTTGCATATGTTGAAAACTTGTATCCTCTTTTATACTCGAACTTATCCACTGCCCTCATGAGGCCTATGTTGCCTTCCTGGATAAGGTCAAGGAATGACAGGCCGCGGTTTGTATATTTTTTTGCAATGGAGACAACGAGCCTTAAGTTTGCGGCGACCAATTCTTTCTGGGCCCTCTTAAACCTGAACTCTTTCTGGCCTATAAAATCCATCTTCGCTTCTGTTTCTTTCAATGAGCCGCCAAAATTCTTTTCTATCCTTTTTAGTTTTCTGCTGAGTTTCGAGATTTCTTTTCTTTTTCTTCTCCTGCGTAAATTTTTAAGTTCCCTTGTCGTGGATTGAAGTTCTTCATAGACTGCCTTGATTTCCTGGGCGACTTCTTCTATGACAGAATTGCTGAAGTCTATCTCCAGGAGGACCCTCTTTATCATTTCTATATCTCTCTGGCCTTTAAGCCTCGTCATGAATGCCTTTAATTCTTTTTTGGCCTTGTTGCGGTCTGCCTTCGGGTCAACCTTTACGACATCATCCATGTTGAGTTCATTATTGAGGACTTTTTTGGTGAGCCTGAGGCCTATGCGTTTGGACATGGGGCAGCTCAGGACTTCCTGCCTGAATTTTTCTTCTGTGGCCTCTATCTTTTCAGCCAGGGCGAGTTCTTCCTGACGGGTCAAAAGCGGAATTTGCCCCATCTGCCTGAGGTACATCTTGACAGGGTCGTCCAGGTGGGCCAGCCTCTGCGGAGGCGGTTCTTTTGCCGCATGGGGTTTTTTATCTTCCGGCTCGGCTTCTTTGGCAAATTTACTGGGCAGAGAATCTACAATCTTTATGTTCTTCTCTCCCAGCGCGGCCAAAACCGCATCGATCTCTTCGGAAGAAACCACGTCATCCGGAAGATATTCATTGAGCTGGTCATACGTAAGCTGGCCTGTCTTTTTGCCAAGCTCTATGAGCTCTTTGAGGGCTGCGGCCTTTTTTCTCTTTACCGGTTTTTTCACCGGTTTTTTTGCCTGTCTTATCTCTTTTTTCTTTTTCTTCTTCTTTTTTTTCGGCATTTTTCTGTTTTTATGTCCTGGATTCTTTTATTAAGTCATTGTATTTTGTTACAAGCTCTATAACCTTGTCGTCCTGCCGGGCATTCTGCGCATCTTTTATCTGGTCCTTCAGAAACCGGAGGCGGTCTTTAAGGTTGTTTTGTTTTATGCATTTTATGCAGTCTTCCAGGCTCTTATCCGGGTCTATGAGGCTTTCGTTTACAGCTATTATTTCAGAGATACACTGGCCCATCTCTTCTGTTTCAAAAGAACTTATGAGTTTTCCCGGGGAAATGGATTTATCCCCTTTAGAAAACTTAAAAAGGCTGTCGATAACCTTTTTTATAGATGGGTCTTTAAAATCATCTGTCCCCAGATTTTCCTTAACGAGCGATATAAAGGCATTGTTATCAATCATAAGCCCTGCGAGTATTTTTTCAGCGCTCCTTGCGGCTTTTCCGGAAACTCTCTGACGTATTTCAGTCTGCGCCTCATACTGATAACTGTAATCTGGTTTTACCTTGGCCAATTCTGTCCGAAGCGAAGCTTCGTCTATTGATAAGCCGTCGGCAAGCCTTTTAAGATAGCCTGTTTTTAAAATTGCATTTTTTATTTTAGCAATCGTGGGAAGTATTTCCCCTGCTATCTTTGCCTTTCCCTCCACTGCCCCGGGATCGAATCTTGTTGAGAAAAGATCAAGTTTATAATCAAAAAGGTCCTTTGCGTTGTTAAGCGCGCTCTGGAACCGCTCTTTGCCGTATTTATGTATAAAGCTGTCGGGATCAAAACCCTTCGGAAGCTGGACCACTTTTACCCGCATGTCCTCCTGAATAATTATATCCAGGCTCCTCAATGTTGCCTGCTCCCCTGCCTGGTCAGAATCAAAAAGGACTACGAGGTTATCGGTAAAACGTTTGAGTAGTTTTACCTGGTCTACTGTAAGGGCTGTGCCCAAAGAGGCGACGATATTGTTTATGCCGTGCTGGACAGGTGTCAGTAAATCGAGATACCCCTCCACTATAACCGCATAGTTTTGTTTTCTTATGTCCTCCCATGCATAATTGAGGCCGTACAGGTGGCTGCCTTTGTTGTAGACAGGGGTTTCGGGGGAATTCATGTATTTTGGCCCGCCCTCGTCGAGGATCCTCCCGCCGAAGCCGCGCACCTTGCCCTTGATATCCAGTATGGGAAACATTATCCTGTGGCGGAATCTGTCATAAAAGGAACCGCCGTTTTTCTTCAGGGCCAGGCCTGATCTCTCAAGGATGGGAGAAGGTACGCCTTTTTGTTTTGCGAAGTTGGTAAACCCTTCCCATGTCTTAAGCGCATAGCCGATTTTGAACTTTTCTATTATCTCCCGGTGCATGCCTCTTTTTTCCAGGTATTCTTTCGGTGCCTTTCCCTGTTCATGCCTCAGGAGATTGTCTTTATAAAAATTGGCTGCAAGCTCATTTACCTGATGGAGCCTCTGGGCCATGGAGATGGTCTCTGATGAAGCCCTTGTGCTGACAGGGATATCCACTCCGGCCTTCTCTGCCAGGGACCTCACGGCCTCAGGAAAATCCACTCTCTCGTATTTCATGAGGAAGTTAAAGACATTTCCGCCGGCGCCGCATCCAAAACAGTGAAAGATCTGTTTCGCCGGGCTCACCATGAATGAAGCAGTCTTCTCATGATGAAACGGGCAGCGCGCCTTAAGGTTCCTGCCTGCCCTTTTAAGAGAGAGATAATGCCCTATCACTTCGACGATATTGGTCTTATCCCTTACCTGGTCTATTATTGTTTCCGGTATTCCTGCCATTTTACCTTTCGACCCTGGTGAAGCCTGAACACGCTATAAACTCAAGATCCTCTTTTTTGCTCAGTTTGTCCAGGAGTAGATTGATGCCGATATTATCACTCGCTATGTGATTGGCGATTATGAGATTTATGTATTCTTTTTTGGCTGCCCTAATATGGTCTTCGCTTAAATGCATTGAAACAAGTGTACCGACCCCTGCCTGCGAGAGCCTTGCAAAGGCCCTTTTGGACCCTTCAGTGCCTCCTGTCATATCGACAAAGACCTTGCCTGCCCTGGAATCCGGTTTTCCCAGGACAATGTTCGGCCCTGCATCTGAGCTCATGGCCTCTTTGTATTCCGGGATCCTTTCCAGTATTGCCAGGATATCTTTGAGCTTCTTAGGTCTAGCCTTGTTTATGAGTCCCTGCAGAAAGCTTGTAACATGGTTGTCGGCAACTGTGTGGCAGCAGATGTACGGAATATCAAGGAGCCTTGCTATATCAACATATCTCCGGTAATTCCTGCTTTTAAAATGGCGCGCGGTCTGTTTTATGCGCTCATCCATAATATCCTGGGCAATATCCAGCGGGATGCCCTGTTTATTAAGCAGGTCAGAGTGTATATTCATGACTTCGGGCAGCATTGCCAGTGCATGGCCTGCCGGATGATGGCTCATCACAAGGTCAATCGGAGAACCCATCTGATTTAAACGATCGCACAAAAGGAGTTCTTCCCCGCCCATGTCTATGCCGACCATTATAGTCTTTATATCCTTTGACCTGTCGCCGTGAAGAATCCTTGTGTCGGCATAAGGATTGGTAAATTTTTCCTTATCGAAGAACGTCTTATTCGCGCCTTTAAGTTTACGGTATGATTTCCTGCTGCGGGCCAACCCGGCTAAAACCCTTGACCTTGGCCTGGGATCGGCCTCCATGCCGAATTTAACCACGAGGCTGTAAAGTTTACCTAATTTCAATTTGGCACCTCCTTGCACAATTTTTGTAATCTTTTTAAAAAAATGGATAAAAAACCGTTATAATCTATACTTCTGGCAAAGCGGACATTCGGCTTGCCTGATTTTACAAATAATTTTCCTTTTTCCTCTCCCCCTGTTTTGACGTCAAGAGAGAGCATTTCATATTCTGCCAGGTTTTCATCAATGGCCAGGCCCACTGTCAGGGGATCATGGATGAACGCTCCATCGGTCCCGCGATACTCTTTATGATACTCAATGCTGTATTTTGCTATGTGCTGAATAAAACCTGAAAGCCTGCCTTTTATCGCCTTAAAACTATCGAGTGTCTTTTCTTTTAAAATGGGCCTCTGCGTTACATCAAGCGAGACCAGTGTAATCGGAACCTTGCTTGCCAGGACAATCTTTGCCGCTTTTGCATCGCAGAAAAAATTAAACTCTGCAAAACCAGTTACGTTCCCCGGCACCCTCAGGGCGCCGCCCATTATGTAAAGGGCCTTTATCTTTTTTGCAATCCCCGGATTTTTTTCAAACGCCATTGCCAGGTTTGTAAGCGGAGCTGTTGCGACGATTTTGTCGACCTCGCCGGATTCCACCAAAGACACGATCAAATCAACGCCATCGCGTATCTTTAAAGAAGGTTTTTTGGGATTGAGATTGGTATTACCCAGCCCGTCATCCCCATGAACAGGCCTCGCCTCAATATTCTTACCTTCAAGCGGGACAGGGCTGCCCTTCCCGATTTCAGGGAATTCCTTTAAACCTGCCAGCTTCAATATGCCGATCAGGTTTTTCGTTGTCTGGTCCACTCCGACATTTCCGCTTTCAGTGGTTATGGCCTTAATTTTTAAAGAGCTGTCGTTCAAGGCAAAAAGCACTGCAAGGGCATCATCAATGCCGGGATCGCAGTCTATGAGAATATTATTTTTCTTGTTCACTCTCTCCAATGCTCAACCGCAAATCTTCTTTCCATACAGCCATGTTCGTATGCGCCTTCTTCCCCGGATACGCCAATCAGGCTGTCATGTATAACAGGGCCTATTTTTAAGAACTTCATCCCCAAAACTGAGCGGTCTTTTATAGAGCTGTCCAAATATCTGATCGGTATGAGTACCAAAAATATCAGGACAAGGCTTATGGTCAGGCTCGCCCTTATAAAACCCAGTATAAGCCCTCCCGCATGCTGCACAAAAGAGATGACCTCAACCCTTACCATCTTCTGAATGATCTTTGTAGCCATATTAAACAAAAATATTACTATACCGGTAAGAATCGAGAATGCTATTAAATTAGATATCGGTCTTGTTAGGGGGGTGTATGCACTTACAAGCTGCCCAATGAATGCATAGTTGTGAAGAGAGATTATTAGGAGTAAAAAAGTACCCAAAAGGGGTAAGATTTCACTGCTAAAGCCTCTGATAAATCCTCTGTAACTTATTCTAATTAAAAGGATTAGAACAAGGACATCCACCCAGTTAACTTTTGAAATTTAAGTATCTACTCCCATAATTATTTTGTTATAAGTGAAATAAGTATACCATATGAATCGGGTTTTGTCAAGGGCGTGTTAGTAATGTAGTGCAAAAGCTAGATTTTTGATCCAGTTTTGTCAGTCTGGCGGGTATGAGTTGGCCTGATAAATGGTCATTGGGCTTGTCTTCCTGGATAAGGACGCGTATATATGTGTCAGTGTATCCGGTAAGGTGTTGTGTATTTTTATTCTTTTTTTC
>CAYVIU010000022.1:9266-13651 GCA_964451625.1 uncultured Planctomycetia bacterium
GTCTCTTGTGTGTTCAACAAGGACTCGTACGCACTTTTTAAGGAATTTTTTCCTGTATTTGGCTGAAAGGGCCTTTCCCAGGGCTTGGAGTGTTTTTACTCTTTGTTTAAGCTCAGGTTTTTCAACAATCGGCATCAGCCCATAAGCCTTCGTGCCTTTCCTGGGGCTGTATGGAAACGCGTGGAGCCGCACCGGCAGTATCTTCTTTATAACCTTAAGTGTATTTCTGAACTCTCTCTTTCCTTCTCCGGGAAATCCTGTCAGGACATCGGTTGATATCGAAAAGTCCGGCGCTTCTTTTCGTATCTTTAGTATGAGTTTTATATAATCGCGCGCCTTGTAGGGGCGATTCATTAATTTTAAGATTTTATCGCTTCCGCTCTGAAGCGGTATGTGCAGATGGCTGCATATCTTTGGTGAAGACTTTATTGTTTCTATGAGTTGTGATGTTACAAGGTTGGGCTCAATGGAGCTAAGCCTGATTCTGAAGTCTTTTTCTATTGCTGTGATTTTTTGAAGTAGATCTCTAAGTCCTTTTGGTTCTTTTAAATCTTTTCCCCATTCGCCGAGGCATATTCCGCTTAAGACTATTTCCTTAAATCCCTTGTCGAGAAGCCGCGATATCTCGTCCAGTATCGCCTTTTCACTCCTGCTGCGCGACCTGCCCCTTACAAACGGAACCTTGCAGTATGAGCAAAAGTTATTGCATCCGTCCTGTATTTTAACAAATACCCGCGTGTGCCCGGAAAATCCGGAGATGCCTTCAGGCTTTTCAGAATTTTTTATGATTTCCTTTACGCCGGGGATGGAAGAAATCTCTTCTTCGTCTTTTTCAACAAGACAGCCTGTTACAACGATCTTTGCCTTTGGATTAATTTTCTTTGCATGATGAATATAGCGACGGGAATCTTTGTCGGCCTTGCCCGTTACAGTGCAGGTGTTTATTACATATAGATCGGCGGGCTCTTCTTTGGCTGATTCTCTGTAGCCCTTTTTTAGATACTGTTCTCTTAAGGCTTGCGTTTCATATTGATTGACTTTGCAGCCTACTGTGAAAAATCTGACAAGTTTTGACATTATTTGTTTTTGAGCTCGTACATCAGGATAGCCAGGGCTGCTATAGGTGCTGTGTCACTTCTTAATGTGTAGGGCCCGAACGAGGCCGCACTTATGCCGCTATCAATAGCAAGCTTTACCTCGGCTGGTGTAAAACCGCCTTCAGGGCCGATGAAGATAATAGCATCGTTGCCTTTGCGGCCTGTAAGGATCTCTTTTAATTCTTTCCTTTGGCCTATAAGGGACGGTATTACTTTAAGGGAATATTTTGAGCTTGCCTGGACAACTTCTTTAAAGCTTGAGATTTCCTTTATTTCGGGGACATCGCTCCTGCCGCACTGCTTGGCAGCACTCGTTGCAATCCTGGCCCATCTTGCAAGACGGCGGTCTTCTTTGGCCTTTTTTATCCTTACAATAGTCCTCTCTGTCACCATTGGGATTATGGCACGCACGCCCAGCTCAGTGCATTTTTGTATGATGTAATACATCTTTTCACTTTTGGGTATTGCCTGGGCTATTGTGATATTGCCGCTAAGCGGGGGTTGCTTTTGGCTTTTTTCAATTGCAATAACAAGGGATTTTTTTACAACATCACTTATCACACCCGTGTACTCGGTTCCCAGGCCATCAAATGTAACAACGCTGTCCCCTTTTTTAAGGCGCATGACATCCAGTATATGATGCGCCTCAGGACCGCTTACACGAATCTCATTTTCTCTTATGTCTTCCGGCTTAACGTAGAACCTACTCATTAAACATTATAATACACGATTTATGGAGGGTTGGCAAGGGGATTTGACTTTCCTTTTATTTAGAGGTATACTTCTTTAATACTTATAATACATTATATGAAAATATACTTCATAGAAGCGGAAAGGGATAGAACGCAGCCTCCCACATCAGATTGGTTTGATACATCAATGTATAGATTTTTCTGTCCATCTTTAGCTCTCCCAAACATGGCATCGTTAACCCCCAGCGACATAGAAATAAAGATTATTGATGAAAAAATTGAGGATATAGATCTCAGTGATATCCCGGATATAGCGGCTATTTCTTATAAAACGATGTCCAGCAAAAGGGCTTATCATCTGGCGGATGACTTCAGGAAAAGGGGTACAAAGGTAATCCTGGGGGGTATACACGCTTCACTACTCCCGGATGAAGCTAAAAAAAACTGTGACAGCGTTGTAGTTGGGGAAGGTGAGAATCTCTGGCCTTTGATAGTTAATGACCTTCGTTCCAATCAACTAAAACCCCTATATCGCACGAACGATTTAATGGATTTATCCGGATTAGAGGTGCCGCGCTTTGACCTCTTAAAAAACGATAAATATTTATGTCATTCCATACAGACTTCCCGGGGCTGTTCTCTAAACTGTGATTTTTGTCCAACCAGAGAAATGTTCGGGGGTATCTTTCGCACAAAGCCTATAAAAAATGTCCTGAAAGAAATACGCACGGCCCTCTCTATAGAGAAGAAGTACATATTCTTTAATGATGATATCTTCGGAGCCGGAGACAGAGATTTCGTGCTGGAGCTCTTGAGGGAGATAAAAAAGTTGAGGATTGAGTTCTTCATCACCTCAGACTTCTTGGTGTTGAATAAAAAAATAGTGACTGAATTAGCAAGGAGTGGTTGCAGGTATATAGCCTTGAATTTACCAGGGACGTGTTCACCGGAAGAAGCACGGGCTATCAAGATGATACAGAATCTGGGCATAGACGTATGGGGATACTTTATGTTCGGATTCCGCTTCCACCAAAATGATGTTTTCAAAAAAGTCTATGAATTTATTGAAAAGACCAAAATGAGACACGCCTCCTTTACCGTCATGGCCCCCTATCCTAACACAATGGCGGGCAAAGAACTCGATAAACAAAAAAGGATTCTGAGCAAGGATTGGACTTTATATGATCAAGCTCATATTATTTTTGAACCTGAAAAGATGAATGTTGCGGAATTAGAAAAAGGGTTTAATTGGATAAAAAAAGAATTAGGTCGTTTATCTCGGTTTAGTTCTAACGAAAGGAGATCCCCTTGGAAGACATTTACCGGCAGATGTTTGGCCGAAATATCGGCAATATTACCTCAGAAGAGCAGGAAAAATTAAGACATACAACCATTGCCATAGCAGGGACGGGTGGAGTAGGCGGAAGTGCTCTGCTCAATTTGGCGCGGATCGGAATAGGCTCCCTAAAAATAGCCGATCCTGAGGTGTTTTCTTATTCTGACATAAATCGCCAGCAAGGTTCGGGACACAATAGCTCAAATATTAAGAAAACCAAGGTATTACACCAGGCCTTAAAGTCGATTAATCCACACCTTAATATCGAGGAGTTTCCAGAAGGTCTAACAGAAGAAAATCTTGAAAAATTTTTAAGCAGTACATCTATAGTAATAGACGGTTTGGATTTCTTCTGTTTAAAAATAAGAAAAAAATTGTTTGAGGCATGCAGAAAAAAGGGGCTTTACATATTAAGCTGCCCAATATTCGGATTTGGCGCGTCACTGGCTGTGTTTTCTCCAAGGGGCTTAAGTTTTGATGAGTTTTTTGGGCCAATACCGGAAAAACCTGACATGGCGTATGCTGTAAATTTTGGAAGATTATTTTTTCCTGCCTTTCCAAAATACATAGATCTTAAATCCTACATAGAGGCTATGAAAAAAAGAAAACCGATACCTTCCTTTGCAACAAGCTGTGCCCTCTCGGGAGCTGTTGCGGCCGCTGAGGCCATATTTATAATTCTTAATAGGAAAAAGCCTCTCTGCATACCTCATATACGTCATTATGATTTATTCGAAGGCAGGGTTACTATAAAAAATTCTAGAAAAAAATTAAACTTTCTAGAAAAAACTGTTCTTAAGTTAATCTTAAGCAGAAATAAGGAATTGCGCCCCTTTAGATATCTTATAGACAAATTCTGATAATGCCTACAAACAGCCTTTTAATAAATTATAATGATTGCCCTTCCAGCCTGGATTCCCTTATTCCTGATAATGGTCTAGCCAATCTTGCCGGTAACCTAATGGCGCACGGCCATAAGACACAAATTCTAGACTATTCTACAGTCCAGACGCTGAGGGATTTTAGACCAAAAAATATCAGCCAAAGCCTGAAACTGGCATTCTTCCGCTATAAGATAGAAACTTTTCTTTTTGGTAAAATGAGTAAGTCTACATACAATACCTTCAGAAAAATCGACGACCACATCCAGGGCTGCCGGGATAAAAAAATAAAAGAAGTTATTAAAGAAATATCGGCAAAGATAGCTTCAGAAAAAATAGATTTTATAGCTTTCAAGCTTTGGAGCGGCGAAGGCTTTTT
>CAYVIU010000023.1:0-7569 GCA_964451625.1 uncultured Planctomycetia bacterium
CGAGAAACAAGCATACGAGATAATAGTACACGATAGAATAGCAGAGGAGCTAAAGGCTGCGTGTAAATATTACGATGAATGGTGGGATGGCTTTGGTGAGTATATACTTAACCTTCGTGGTACTGATCCTGAAAATCCGCATGACCGCCAGGCGTTGATGGGGTATGGCAACAACTTATCAAGGCTATACGAATTCTTAACACAGGAATGGAAAGAAGGTGAAGATGGCGTAAGGCTTATCGACTGCATCAATGCCTGCATATCCCATGCTAAAGCCGAAGGCTTTGGAGTAAAATCTGAATGGGAAGAATTAGGCACGCATTTTGGATCTCTGCTAAGCCGCATAGAAGAAAGAGGACGTGAAATCAATCAACTCCTGACTGGTGCTACCGCTGCCACATCCCCAGCCGACGCCGTTTCCACCCGCACTTCGCCGGTAGAGATTGGGAAGTTTGAAAGTTCCTTTATGGCATATATTGATAAAAATAGGAAAGCCGGTGATGAAATGGGAAGAGAGATTATTAAGAGAACCCTGGAAAGGTTATTGCAATATTCAGGTTCTGCGCGGAATTTGGTATCCGCCGATATAAAAGTAAAAGGTTTCTTTAGGTTAACAAATGAAGATGGATTTAGTGTGAACGTGCAAATCGGCAAAAATCCAAACAATTCTTATCACTTTCTATTTATAAAAACAGAAAAAAGATATGAGCCTGGTGTCTATGATTGGCGAATTTTAGTAGGCGATACCAGCATCAGGCGATTTGGTTTTAAACCACATGAATGCAGCATGGGCCAGTATTTTGCAGAACTAAGGTACGATACGGAATTAAGTAAAGAAGAAAATCTTGAAACAGCTAGATTGCAAACGCTTCTAAAAGGTACTATAGTTAATAAAATAATTACAAATAATGCATCTTCCTATGGAATGTATGCACCTTTAGTGTTTCCGGACAGTGGTATATTATTCCACGCGCCAGCAGGTACCTTTAAGAGCATGGCTATCGAGGAACCCCTTATATTTTATCTTCTTGACCAATTTCACCCCTCTCTTAAGACAGGAAATGTACACCATGTTAGAATGGGTGAATTTGACAAACGTATAGCAGCAGTGGCTGATAAAGAGAATGGAACTGTTTTATTGTCAGCAGATTATGATTATACCGATAAAGCAATTCTTGCGCACGAACTTGCACATGTAATTTATAAACAATTAAAAGAAACAAATGATCCTCGATTGGACAAATTAGAGAATTATATAGGAAGAAAGGATATGCAGGAACTAAAAGATAGAGGCTATTTTGAAGAAAGCTATGTTGAAGAAACATTTTGCGATCTCCTCGCTAATATCACAGCTTTTAACACAAGATATTTTGAAGTTTATGATATTACATATGAGGACATAGCTATTTTTGTAAGACTTGGATTTTTGCCGGATTATATGTATCCCGAAGAGCTTCATGAGAAAAAAGGCTCTATTACCACAGATTACTATCTTGATGTCTATAAGCACCTTGCTGAGGAACAAGGTCAGGAAGAAAGGACTCATCAATATGGAAACGCCTTAGCGAGAAAAATAACTTTCATGTATGAGAATAACTATCGCATTAAAGAAGCAATGGAAAATCATGGTATAGCATTTGCAGAAGAACCAATAGATAAATGGAGCAAAGAGCATGAAGAGGAAGCATCGGTATTATTTGAAAATATAGCAAGAGATGCTAAACGTATTGCAGCGAATACATCTGAAGCCGATCCAACGCAAATATACAAAAAATGGCTGGAGCTAAAGAATGAATTAGCAAAAGTGGCAGCCGCCGATGTTGACCGCACTTCTCCAATGGAATTTAAAGACGTTTTCGAAGCTCTCGAGAGCATAACAGAGAAAAATGCGGACATATCACCCATGGATATGATAAGATATTTAAGCATGTTTAAAGAAAATGCAAATCCCCACATATTATCAAATGAAAATGTTGATATACTTATAAGATATACTGGAATGATTGAAGAGGGCGGAGAATATGTTTATGAAATGTATGGCCAATTCTCTTTCCCAATATTAAATGCCCTTGTGGTGGAAGCTCTTACGAATATTTTAGATTTCCATCCGAATATTGTAAGCCGTGAGAACAGGCACAAGATCCTCAAGGTTTTAAAAGCTTACTACAATAGAACAGATTCACTATATACTGAGATGAAAGCCATGTATGGCGAAGAGGACAAAGCTAGAGTAGAAGAACTGGACAAGCGTTTTGCTGCTGATACACTGTCAACCGACAGAGATAGCACATCGCCGATGGAGAAGACGGAAGATAGGAAGCTCGAAGGCATTAAAGGTATTGAACAGCCTCAACCCATGCATTTTGACCACACCTCACCTGTGACAATGCCTACTACCATGAGCATGAGAAGGACCTCTCCAGCAATTGGTATGCCCGAGCTTGAAATGGGTCCAATCAAAAAGCTTGAACGCATACGAGAAAACTATGCTAAAAGACTTTCAGTCGAGCAGCCAGCATAATATAATATGTCGAAGCTAAGCTTCGACATACCGAAATGTGACAAGGCTTAGCCTCGACACATTTTTGCTTTATCCGTAAGAGTGGTAAGGGGTTAGGAAAAAATAAGGGCTACAGGTATTTCTCTATTTTTATTTTTGTAAATTTGAGAAAAGTATGGTATAATTACTTCTAGGATGAAAAACATGAGAAAAGAAAAACAAAAGCATTCTATGCCAAAATATATAGATGAAAATGCAGAATGGCTTAGCCTCACGCCTTCCCAGCGCATTCTGGAAACAACCAAATTATGGCAACTCTATATTTCTTTAGGAGGCAACCTTGACCCCGAACCCGATCCTCAAAGTCCTTTCTATTCAATTTACGGTTTCGGGAAGAAGAAATTTAGGAACGCCAAGAAGACATAGCATATTGGACGCCTCTGAAGAAAGAACTAGAGTTGTTACGACACAATAAATAATAACTAGGCATGGCAAACAGTAAAAGAAATAATAAAAATGTTTATATAGTAGCAGGTCCTAATGGATCAGGTAAGACTACATTTGCAAGCAAATTTTTACCATCTTATGCCAGATGTAAGAATTTCGTAAATGCCGATCTTATAGCTAAAGGACTGGCGCCATTTTCTCCTTTTAGTGCAGCCATTAAAGCAGGAAAACTTGTTTTAAATCAGATCCATGAGTTTGCGGAAGATGGTGTTGATTTTGCGTTTGAATCAACTCTTGCCGGTAAATCATATATTAAGCTTTTCAAAGAGTTAAAATACAAAGGCTATAAGCTCCACCTTTTCTTTTTATGGATTCCGGGTACAGGTCTAGCCATAGCCCGCATTAAAGATCGGGTTGCCGACGGTGGGCATGATGTTCCACATCAGGATATAAGACGTCGTTTTAAACGCTCAATCTGTAATTTTTTTAAGTTATATCAACCTTTATTAGATTCCTGGATGTTATTCAGCAACTCTGAACCAACGCCGGTATTAATAGCGAAGACAAACAACGGTAAAATTTCCATAGTTGACAGAGGCTTGTTTGATAAGATAAAAACATCAATATAAAGGCAGAATATGAAAAGAAGGAAAAAATTAACATTACAAGATAAAGCAATGCTGGCCTTAAAAGAGGCCGTAAAAGAAGTTGTCGAACGGCACAAGAAGGAACGCCGGCCCCTTGCTGCCTGGAAAAACGGCAAGGTAGTCTATATCTTGCCTAAATAAAGACTGCACACCATATGTCGAAGCTAAGCTTCGACATGCTAAAATGTATCGAAGCCTCGCTTCGATACATTTTTGTTTTATCCGTAAGAGTGGTAAGGGGTTAGGGAGAAATAAGTTAGCCACCATTATGTAATAAAATCAAACAAGTACTTGACATATAATATTACATATGCTATACTTTAAATGAAGATAGGAGGTGTTAAAGATGGATATTTTTATAAAAAGTTATCGCAGAAGATAAAAACAATTAGAGAGCAATTGGGTTTTTCTCAAGAAGCCCTTGCTGAAAAACTGGGTGTTAACAGAGTGGCCATATCTCAAATAGAAAACGGGGACAGGAAAATCAGCGCTGAGGAAATTGCCAAGATATCCAAGATTTTCCATATACCTACAGATATCCTTCTTGATTTGAGTAAGGATATAGAGGTAGTACTTGAAAAAACTGAGGCAAAAAAACCAAAGGAAAAAACCGGCATAAGAATAAGCGTCCCCCAGAAAAACCTTGATAAATTCAAAGAGGTTTTGCTTTATGTTTTAAGTGAGGTTGGATCAAGGCCAAACATAGGCGAATCGGTTCTTTATAAGCTTCTTTATTTCATTGATTTCAATTATTATGAAAAACATGAAGAGCAATTGATGGGAGCGACATATATTAAAAATAACTATGGGCCTACTCCTAAAGAGTTCATCAAGATCGTCGATGACATGGAAGGCAAGGATCTTACAAAGATTCAAGACAATTATTTTCAATATCCTCAAACGAAATATCTGCCTTTACGAAAACCTGATTTATCCAAAATCAACACCCGGGAGCAAAAGGTTATCGATGATGTTATAAATACACTTTCAGACATGAATGCAAAACAAATAAGCGAATATTCGCATAATGATGTTCCCTGGCAAACAGCAGAAGAAGGTGAAATAATAGATTATGAATCCGTATTCTATCGTACCCCGCCCTATTCAGTGAGGGATTACAGTGACGACGATATTCAATGATATACGCAAACTCCCTGAATTCGAGAAAGATCTCAAGAAACTTGCCAAAAGCTATAGAACGCTAAAGGATGATTTAAATACCTTTATCGCTAATCAACTAAAACTTACTCATAAGTTGAATATCGATAATAAGGGTGTTGTTAGAATATCTGATCTTGGGATTGAATATCCCAAGATATACAAAGCTAGAAAGTTTCCCTGTAAGGCATTGAAGGGCAGAGGTGCCGCAAGCGGCATCCGGCTAATATATGCGTATTACGAAGAAAATGATGTTATCGAGTTTATAGAAATATATTATAAGGGCAACAAAGAAAACGAGAACAGAGAAAGAATAACGAGGTATTACGGTAAGAGAAAACCAAATGGCGGCTAAAAACATAAAGTTATAATATGTCGAAGCTTAGCTTCGACATACCGAAATGTACCGAGGCTTAGCCTCGGTACATTTTTGCTTTATCCGTAAGAGTGGTAAGGGGTTAGGGAAAAATAGCTTGACAATCTATTAGAAATATGTTACACTTGTAACAGATATGTTACAATGAGGCGGGTTATGAAATTCCATATATCATTGCTAGATACGTTAAACTCAAAAACAAAGGTCAAAATCATCAAGTTTCTTCTTACTCATGAGGCCTCTATGAGTGAACGGGAAATAGCATCTATATTAAAGACCTCCCATATGAGTATAAACAGAACTATGCGGGAGCTGGCTAACCTTAATTTCGTAGACT
Source organism: uncultured Planctomycetia bacterium (assembly GCA_964451625.1). Lineage (GTDB taxonomy): Bacteria > Omnitrophota > Gorgyraeia > JABMRJ01 > CAYVIU01 > CAYVIU01. The sequence continues at coordinate 5,466 of CAYVIU010000023.1, forward strand.
TTGTCGCTGTTGGTAAAGCCCACCTATGGAAGGTTAATCGCAAGAGTTACGCTTTTAAGATGTTTTCTATTCTGATTGAGGATGTTTCGGGCATTAAGGAGCCGATAGAGGAGTTAAAAGATTTTTTCCTGAAAAACATACCTAAAACTTTAGTCAAAAGAATAGTTTTATATGGGTCTGTAGCAAAAGCCATGGAAAAAGTAGATAGTGATATAGATATTTTCATTTTGGTACAGAACAAACGGAATAAAGAAATGCTTGAGCCTTCGATAGAGAAGATATCTAATCTGTGTTTTGAAATATACGGCAATAGGCTCGCCCCTTATATATTGACAGAAAAAGAATTGCATTCCAAGAAGGATTTAAAAATTATTTCTGAAATTGATAAAGGCATTCAGATCTTTCCGGAGACAAAGAGGTAATCATGTCGACTAAAATGAAGACAAGCGATGTTGAAAAATCGCTGTATATCAACTATCTTGAGCGCGCTAAACAGTGCATACGCGCAGCGGAAAACTCATTTTCCAAACAGGACTGGACAGCAGCTGCTATAACTGCTATTCATTGTTGTATTGCCGCGTGTGACGCCATGTGTGTCTATTTCTTAGGCAGGCGCTATGCCGGAGAGAACCATGCAAATGCTGTAAAACTTTTTATGACAATTAACCCCAATGATGAGCAGATAAAAACAAATGCAAATAGATTCATAAGAACAATTCGCATCAAAAACATGGCTGAGTATGAAGAAAGATTGATCTTTAGACCTGAAGCTGAAAAAGCCTTAAAAGACTGTGAGCGCTTTTTGGAATATGCTAAAAAGAAACTCCCATAATTAGTAACCTAACCCACATACACAAATATACATATATTACACCAATTACATCCCAATGTATCGAGGCTAAGCCTCGATACGTTTTTGTGTTATCCGTAGGAGTGGTAAGGGGTTAAGGAGAAATAAGCCCGATTGTTAATCAAAATGTAGCCAGTTTTTGTGCGAAAAGGTATATCGGGGGGTAGGGCACCCCAAAATACCACAAACTTCGTATAAAAGTTAGATTTTGTAACTCCTTATAAACCCTATAGTTATAAATCCTGCCGCTGTTAGAACCCCAGAATGTTAGATATTAAAAAAGGTTGATATTTACCCTTGACTTTCAGAGATCTTGTGGTATACTTATATGAGCTAGGATATTAAAGACTTTAAAAAAGTCCAAAATAAGTAGGTGCTTGAGATGAAACTAAACGGTAGAGACGTCTCAAAAACTAGGCTAGAATATTCAAAAGATCCCTTATATGCTAATAATAAAGATGTTAGCAAAGAGGGATCTTTGTCCATATACATAGCCTCCCGCACCAACTCAGCCCTCAAGAAGTGTATTAAGATAATAGCTATTATAGTACTATTAGCCTTCTCCTGGCAGCAGGTTACCTGGGCCCAGGGCGGGGTGCCTATCATATCAGCAGGCAAGAACAAACCCATAACTATCCCCAGGAACCTTGGCATAGTCCATGAGGCGAAAGAAGGGGATTCCGATGAAGTAGTCATAAACATTCAGGATGCCCATGATTCTGTCTCCGCGCAATACTCTATTATAAGCATATTAGACAATCTAAACAAAAACTACAAACTCCAGCTTATCTCTGTAGAAGGTTCAGCAGGCTATGTGGATACCTCGCTCCTGAGGAGTTTTCCCAATGGCCAGACGAAGGAAAGAATAGCCAGGAAGCTGATGAAAGAGGGCAAGCTGCAGGCTGCCGAGTACTATTCTGTAACAAGTGATGAACCGGTACTCCTCTACGGCATTGAAGACAAGGCCCTGTACACTGAAAACGTCGCACTCTTCCAGTCCAATATCCAGAACATGCCTCGTAACCAGAAGCATGCAAAGGCCCTCATAAAGGCCCTGGATAAGCTTCAGGACAGGGTATACACCAAAGACGTAAAGATCCTCAAGAAAAACTCAGTCCTGCATAAAGACGGCTCCCTCTCATTCAATGACCACTGGACCTATATAAAGGGCCTGGCAGACAAGCACAATATCAGCTACGAGCCCTACACGAACTTATCCAATCTCATCAAAACCACTGAGCTTGAAAAGACTAT
>CAYVIU010000023.1:7579-13407 GCA_964451625.1 uncultured Planctomycetia bacterium
CCGAAAGAGAAGATCTTATTCAGGCCCTCAAGAACAAGCTCTCAAGGAAAGAACTAAAAACACTCATTCTAAAAGCCCTTGAGTTTAAAGAGGCCAAGCTCACCCCGGCTGAGTTTTACGGCTATTTAATAGGCCTTGCCGCCGCGCACAGGGTAGGTTTAAACAAATATAAAGAGCTTTCCAAATATGCCGAATACGTCACACTTTATGAAACCACAGACATAATCTCACTCCATCATGAAATAACCCAATTCGAAGAAGACATAATCAAGGCCATACTGAATACCGATGAAGAAAAGTCCCTCTACACCCTTACAAGAGAGGCCGAGATCCTGAAAGAGCTCTTTGATATGGAGCTCACCAATGGAAGGCTGGAATACCTCCTTGGCAATCTCACAAGCCTCAATCCCGAAAGGTTCAGTTCGTTCATAAGAGACGAATACACCAAACACAGGATTCGCCTTAACAGAGACTTTGACCTTGTAGAGCTATTCGGCTCCATGGACGAGGCCATAAAGTTCTATAGAATAGCCCTCAAAAGAGATATTGCCATGGCCAGGAATACCCTCTCAAACATGAGAGAGAGGGGCCAGAAGATAACAGCCCTTGTCACAGGCGGTTTTCACACAAAGGGCATAACAGATTTTCTGAATCAGAATAACGTCTCAACACTCGTAGTCCTTCCCAAATTCGAAACCGAAGGCGAAAAACGCCCCTACGTAACAGTCCTCACAAGGAAAAACACCGATCAATTGCAGTACCCCAGCTATCAGGCAGAGGGTCTCTTTACAAGGGCCGAAAGGCTTGCATTCATGAGGGAGGTCCTCACGCTGGTAATATACGAGGAACTCCAGAATATATCCTTCAGACTCAGAAACGAAAAAGATATAACTGAGAAAGCCAGAGACGTCATAAAAAGACTCCATGCAAACAGGGCCGGAATCATAAAAGATATAATTGCCGCAGGTCATGTCAAAGAAGCTGAAGTTCTTTCAAGTCTTGTGCCCACACAGGAAGAATTAAGAGACATGATAAAGGTTGTTTCCTGCCGCTATGATAGTAAAAACGAAACATTAGAGGTAAAAATCGATAGCACACGCACCACTTTTGAATTGGAAAAAGAAACCCCTGCCCGTACCTCGCCTACGGAATTAGAATTAGTAAAGGCAGAGATGAGGAAGATATTAGAAGGTTTAAAGCCAGAGGCTGTTGAGGACGCCATAAACAAGCTTGAACAGCTGAAAGAAGACCATCCTAAGCTTGTCGGTAAGATAAGCATTTCGATAGGCACTTTAAAAAGAAAATTACAAAACATTCAACTCGAAGAAATGCGTCGCGTTACAGAAATGACGCAAAAGGACATAGATAACATCGTAGCATCTGTGCCTCAAAGCATGACGCGGCAACAGGCAGAACAAAGGCTTGCTGCCATACATGACTCTGAAATAGGAAAAAAATATGCTGATGTAAGAGAGGCTGTTCAGGCTGCAAGAGAACTTTTAAGTAAAAGAAGTGAAAAACGCAGCACATCGCCTGCTGAAGGATTAAGCCGCTGGAATAAAGAAGACCTTCTTAGTAGGATAAACAAACTAGAAAAAAGTAGGGAGGAGAAAGAAATTTTAGCGGCCTTGAGCGAGCTTAATGAAATAAAAGCTGGCCCTGCAAAAAGACATTCACTAATTAGAAAAACAAAAATAGCAATAAGTAAGCTCACGAACAGAGCAGAAATAATCGAAATAAAGAAAGCCGCGCCCATTATTCGAAAACGCATTGCCTATATAGCAACATGGCTTGGAATAGGTAGAACACCAAGCCATAGGCAAGAGGCATTAGATCGCATTACCAACGTATTAGAAACCACGGGGGCTAGACATCCTGAGATTAAAATTGCTGCGGAAAAGGCCATAGAAACTTTAAGAGAACTAACGAAAACCACGGAAGGACAACTATACTTAGAAGACGTTACAGTAATGCCTATGCAAGGAGAGTATATCCCTATTAAATTTCCCAATGATAAACGGATAGCTATACCAAGTTTGACCTCGGATAGTTACAGGGGTGGAGAAGAAAAAATTGTAGCACAATTTAACAAAGCATTTGAGCCTTATATAAATATAATGGCAACGTTTTCAGGAAGAGCGGCTAGCGAGCGACATATAAAGGCTCCCCTGGTCGTATTGGTTAACATAATTACTAACGAGCGGACATATCTTGATTTTGCAAAAGGAGTAGATGGAGCACTTATTAGAATTGCCCTTGCAAGAGTCCTGCCATCTAGAACCACTGAACCTAAACCACAAAGAAAACGTCGCACATCGCCTGCTGAGGAGATGCCTCGGGAAATAGAACAGGCCATAGAACAATTGACCGATGAAGATCTTTCTGTGCGTCTCGAATGCCAAAAGAAGGTTTTTGTGTATTTAAAAACTAGCTACAATTGCCGCTCTTTTCCTAGCGATCTCCATGAGATTGTAGTCGAACGTACCCTGGATAATGTAAGGGAATTGGGAAAATATGCACATGAGCTAATTGAATTGGAAAGAGAGGAGATAGATATCTATCTAGAAAGTACCGATATTTTTAGACAGCAGGTACTTAAGCTTTCGCTATATGCAACAGGGACGTTTTTCAATTTTGTAGAACACGGTGTAGCCCTTGAAGAACTTAATAGAATCGCTCCTGACTTGATGGACGACTTAGAAAGATCCCTTGAGCTGGTAAAAAAAGAGGTTAATTTCTCGATTACCTATCCCATAACTCTACTACAAATCCTGCAAAAATTTGCGGAGAGTAGTATTGATGTAGACATGGATAGATTAAAAGGGTCCAGGAAAACTTTAAATGAATTTTTAATAACACATCACAATAGATTTATTAACATATATAGGTTCGGACAGTCAGCAATTAAGTATGCGCCAAATTTCAAGATAACAGCTACTACCAGTGAAAGAGCCGATGGCAAAATAACTGCCATAGTCAAACCGGATATAGACGATATCAGTAAAAAGCCTGTTGAGGTTGTATTTGACACCGATAAAGGCGAAACCATTGGTCAACCAATAAGAGAAGAAATACTCGGAAAACAGGGAACAGTTCCTCCTGCATTGGTATTTCCACTGGTTACAGGCAAATGGCACATTGTATGCTACATAGATGGCAAGTGGGAAGTTTCATATAATTGTACATCCCCATTAGAAGCAGCGCCAACTGGGACAAAATCCGCCGGGTTCGTGACTCTGACATTAGGAGTCATCTCGGCGGTGGCGCTAATTTTATATACACCGGTTGTCTCCCCCGCTCTTATAGCCACAATAATATTTATCTACCTTATGCGCATGAGGGCAGAGGCCATTGCAGAACAAAGAGAGCTTGAGCTTGAAGTCCTTAGAAGCCTTGCTGAAAGACAAGAAGAAGTTGACCCTGAGTTTGAAGAGGCCGTACGTGGATTAAGAGAAGAAGGCTTCTTACCAGAACAGGAAAAAGCAGAAGAAGTTACAATAGGCCAGCCAATAGAACTGACAGAAGAAGATCTGCGTGAAACAGAAAAGGCCCTTGATGAGATTTGGAAGCTGACACCGCAGCAGAAGAAAAAGCAGGCCAGGCACGATGCATTAGAAGGACATTTACACGGAGAGGGATTAATTCTATCAGCAAAGGCCGCGCATGAAGAAGTTGTAGGAAAAGAGCACCCATATAGCCTCAGCACCTATAAAAGAGACCTAAAAGCGTTTTCTGATAGTGATGACAGCGAAATCGACAGGGTGAAGGTAGGCAGGAGCTATTATTATTACAGCACCAGGCATTTTACTGAGGAAACCGCCAGGGAAAGGGTAAAAAGCAATATGGAGCTTATACCCTTAACGCCTCCAAAAACAGAAGAAGACCAGCTCGAAGAGCCTAAACTGGGTACACCAATCGAGGAAGTGGATCTGGGTTCACCTAATACCTCAAACGGAAGGCTATTAAGAAAAGTAAAACCTATAATAGTGAAAGCAAGAAATCACAGAGATAGACTCCTCAGCATTAAAACAGATAAAGAACTCAAAAGCGAGGCCATAAGAATAGGAAATGAGCTGAGAAACAAAGAAAAATCCATTGACTCAACAGAAGATATGAAGTTTATTGTAACAGTTCTTGCACTCCTAAGCGAGATATGCTACAGACAAACCGGCAAAAGGCCTTATGATGTACAGCTTTTGGCGTCTTTATTTGCAATGCGCGGCGATGTCATTGAATTTGAAACCGGTGAAGGAAAAACCTTAGTTACTGCCCTTGCAGCCGCAGCAAACGCCCTGGAAAATATTGACCACAGAGGCGATGGCATGAGAAAAGGCAATGTCCACGTAGTGACTGCCAATGATTATCTTGCCAGAGAGCAGGCATTAGAGATGGGTAAATTTTATGCATTTTTAGGCCTGGAGGTATCAGTCCTTCAAGACGGCCTTACCTATGTCTATGAAGATGGATACGCAAATCCTGACAACCCCGAAAGAAATAACTTAAGACAAATCTCAAGGCGCGAGGCATATCATACCTGTGATGTGGTTGTTGGCACAGCACCTCAGCTTGGATTCAATTACTTAGGAGACAGCATTGCCTTACGGGCTCAGGACATGGTGCGCAACAAAGATGATCAAGGAACAGCCGTAATTGACGAAGTCGATCAAGCATTAATAGGCGAAGCAGGTACTCCGCTTATTTTATCAGGTGAAGATGAAAAACCCAGCAACCTGCACAATGCCGCGCACCTTTTAGCTGAGCATTACCTGACCAGAAGGACAGGAAAATATAAAGATTTTGAAATAGATAAGGCAAAAAAGACGGCTTATCTCACAGAAGTTGGATATGCCAAACTTGAAAGGCTTTTCCAGAGAACGCTCGGGGACCCTAATTTCAGACTGGAAGATCCGAAAAACAGAGACTTCCAAAGGACATTTTTGGCCCTCCTCGGCAGTGCAATTTATGTACAACACATGTATACATTTGATGTCAACTACTGTGTGAAACCTGTGACAGATGAAAATGGAGAGGAAAAACAAGCGATTGTTCTGATAGATGAAACAACCAATAGAGAAACCCCTGGCAGGAAATTGGGTGACGGCCTACATCAGGCACTTGAGGCAAAGGAAGCAAAAAGAGGAGTTTCCATAACACCTGATAAGAAAACCCAGGCCAGTATTACAATCCAAGGCTACTTTAAGATGTATAATAAAGTCTGCGGCATGTCAGGAACAGCCGATACAGCCCGCGATGAATTCAAGGAGATATATGGCCTAAACGTAGTTAAGATTCCCCCTGATAAAAAATCCAGAAGAAAAGACCTTGGAATAACAGTTTGCGCAAATCGAGGAGTTCAACAACGCCTCATAGTAGATGACGTTATAGAAATACACGAAGCAGGAAGGCCTAATCTTGTGTCTGCGGGCTCTATATATGAATCGGAAGAAATAGCAAAGGAATTATGCAGCAGGGGATATGTATTGGTTGTTGCAGATGAGAGGCTTGAAGAGTATATAAACAAAGGCTTTGAGTCGGTAAAGCCTGAATCAAAGGTGAGTGACTTAGAGAATGACGAAATACCCTATTTCCGCTTGCTAAACGCATCAAACAGTAAAGATGAAGAAAAAATAATAAAATACGCCGGCAAAAAAGGTGGCATAACCATAGCGACAATAGCAGGCCGAGGTACAGATATTAAGATAGATGATGAAGTCAATGAGCTGGGAGGCCTCCATGTAACAGGCGCAGATGTTGGCAGTGTCGAAATTGTCAGTCAGGTACAGGGAAGGGGTGCAAGGGGGGGGCGGAGAGGAAGCACTAGGGAAATA
>CAYVIU010000024.1:0-13265 GCA_964451625.1 uncultured Planctomycetia bacterium
TCATACCAAATAAAAGGTTCGTTATAGGTGTAAGCAATGCCGAAAGAGTTTGTTTCCTTGGCCTTTTCGATAATTGATTCTTTTGTAACGGATTGCGTCGGGGCGCTCAGGTCCTGCGCAATATGCCAGTTCTGGCAATAGGGGCATTTGAAGTTGCATCCCTTTGTTCCTACGGATAATATGAATTCCCCGGGATGAAAATGATACAGGGGCTTTTTTTCTATGGGGTCGAGTGCAAGTGATGTGGCTTCATTGTAGACAAGGGTGAAAAGCTCACCCTTTATGTTTTTTCTTACTCCGCAGGCGCCAAGATGGTCGGGTGAAATGACACAAAAATTAGGACAGAGTAAACATTTAACCCTGTCCTTATCTAACGACTCGTAGTAGAGCGCTTTTTTCTGCATTTATTTCAGGAGATGCTTGAGCTCCTTCATAAAGTGGCTTACGTCTTTAAACTGGCGGTATACTGAGGCGAACCTTACATAGGCGACCTCGTCGATATCCTGGAGCTTTGACATCACAAGCTCGCCTACGTCTTTACTCTTTACCTCTTTCTCATATTTTTTCTGAAGTTCCATTTCGACTTCGTCTACTAACTTTTCCATTGCTTCGGTGCTTATAGGGCGCTTTTCGCATGCCTTTTTAACTCCTGCAAGGAGTTTTTTTCTGTCAAAGGGCTCGCGGCGGCCGTCTTTTTTCACCAGCATCAGTGATGTTTCTTCTATATATTCATAGGTCGTAAAACGCCGTGTGCATTTTTCACATTCACGGCGGCGGCGTATGGACCGGCCCTCGCCGGAAGTCCTGGAATCCACTACCTTGTGATTGTCATTACCGCAGAATGGGCATTTCATATCTTTTTTACTTTGACCTTTGCCTCTTTTAGAAATTTGGAGGACATCTTGTCCGGATAGGCCCCGGATATGACGATTTCTCCTACGCCTGCGTTTATGAGCATCTTCGCGCATATGATGCAGGGCTGGATGGTTGAATATAACTTTGCCCCTTTTACACTGACACCATGCAGGGCTGCCTGGAGTAATGCATTTTGCTCTCCATGTAGCCCGCGGCAGAGTTCGTGGCGCTCCCCTGAAGGGATGTCGAGCTTTTCGCGGATACAGCCGGTTATATCACAGTGTTTGATTCCGGCCGGTGCGCCGTTATATCCTGTGGCAAGTATCTGATTGTCTTTCACCAACACTGCCCCGACACTGCGCCTCAGGCATGTGGAACGTTTTGCAACCAGGTGGGCGATATTCAAAAAATAATTGTCCCATGAGGGGCGTTTTAGTTTTTTCTTTTTCATCAGGACTCCATCCCATTGATCAATTTCTTATATAAAGGGAATTTATCTGTTAAGCTTTTTACCTTCTTCCTTATCTCGATGATTTTCTTATCACTGGATATGTTGGCTATAACTTCATCGATAAACCCGGCTATCTGTGCCATCTCCGCTTCCTTCATGCCGCGGGTTGTGGCAGCAGGGGTGCCCAGTCTTATGCCGCTTGTTATTGAAGGGGGTTTTTTGTCATATGGGATAAGGTTTTTATTGACGGTGATTCCTGCCTTATCCAGGGCATTGGCTGCGTCTTTTCCTGTTACTGATTTAGATCCAAGGTCTACGAGCATAAGGTGGTTGTCTGTACCACCTGATACGATCCTGTAGCCTTTTTTGGATAATGCCCCGGAGAGCTCGGCTGCGTTCTTTACGATTTGTTTTTGGTATTCTTTGAAGTCGGGTTCAAGGGCTTCTTTGAATGACACTGCCTTGGCCGCGATAACATGCATGAGCGGGCCTCCCTGTATGCCGGGGAAGACTTCAGCGTTTATCTTCTTCGCAAATTTCTTTTTACACATAATAATACCTGAACGCGGGCCTCTTAATGTCTTGTGTGTGGTGCTTGTCACAATCTCTGCATATGGAATAGGGCTTGGATGTATGCCTGCGATGACAAGGCCTGCAATATGGGCAATGTCGGCCAATAAAAATGCGCCTACATTGTCACAGATCTCGCGGAACTTTTTAAAATCTATGGTCCTTGGGTATGCGCATGCCCCTGCGAGTATCATTTTGGGTTTATGCTTCTTAGCAAGAGAGGCAATTTCATCATAGTCGAGTTTTTCAGTCTTTTTGTTCACTCCGTAAGGGACGACATTGAAGTATTTTCCTGAGAAGTTGTGCCGATGGCCATGGCTCAGGTGCCCGCCGCATGCAAGGTCCATTGCAAGCACTGTGTCACCGGGTTTAAGCATGGCAAAATAAACCGCCATGTTTGCCTGTGTGCCTGAATGCGGCTGTACATTGACATGTTCAGCGCCAAAGAGTTTCTTGGCCCTTTCAATGGCAAGGTTTTCGGCTACATCCACATATTCGCACCCGCCGTACCAGCGTGCGCCGGGGTAACCCTCTGCGTATTTATTCGTCATGATAGAGCCCTGCGCCTCGAGCACACTCGGGCTTGTGAAATTTTCGCTTGCTATGAGCTCTATCTTTTCATTCTGTCTCTTGGCCTCTTTTAATATGGCCTCATAAATCTGTGGGTCTTTATTCTTGAGACTCATCTTAAGAGCATCCTTTCATTGTCTTTTTTTCAATATCTTTTATCCCATCAACCCTCTTTTGATGGCGTCCGCCTTCAAAAGTTGTTTCGATCCATATTTTAATAATCTCCTCGGGGCTGTCTTTTATATATTTAGCCGAAAGGCACAAGACATTTGCATCATTGTGAAGCCTTGTAAACTTTGCCTCTTCGGCAGTATCACACCTCGCAGCGCGCACACCAGGGACTTTATTCGCTGCCATCACCATGCCAAGGCCTGTCATGCAGATAAGTATGCCTGTGTCAGCGGCCTTCTTTGAAACACTCTCGGCCACCTTGTAGGCAATAGGCGGATAATCGCAGGACTCTGTTGAGCCGGTCCCAAAATCCTTGACGCTGTTCCCTTCTTTTTTAAGAAAGGAAACCAGTTTTGATTTTAATTCATATCCCCTGTGATCACTTCCTATAGAAAATTTCATAATGTCTCCATGAGGCGTTCTACTGCACCCTTTATCTCGGAAAGTATCCTTTCATAAACCTCAAGGGGCCTGCCGATGGGATCGGGTATCAGAAAGTCCTCTCTTTCGCCTTTCTTTTTCACATATTCCTTCAAAAGATACACCTTGCCGTCTGCCTGCGGCGCCAGCCTCAGGACCTCTTCTTTGTGTATTGGCTCCATGGCAAGTATAAGGTCTGAAGCGTTTATCAAATCCTTTGTCAGTGCCGAGCTTTTATGAGTTGTCATGTCAACCCCTACGGCCTTTAAGACATCGATTGTGTTTATTGTCGGGGGATTCCCGGTAAAACCCAGTGTGCCGCAGGAGGAAACCTTTATTTTTTTATCATTTTTATCGGAAAGATATTTTTTTAATAGGCCCTCTGCCATTACACTCCTGCAGCTGTTGCCTGTGCAGACAAAAAGTATGCTTTTTATATTTTTCATATACAATACCAGGCCTGTGAGACACTGGCCTTTGTGATGGCCCCCTCTCTCAATATTTTATAGGGGAATATGGTGGTGTCAATAATTGTGGAGTCAATCCCCAAGTGGGTTTTTCCGCCGTCTAAGATCATGTCAATTTTGCGCCCCAGCTTTTTCGATACATCAGCTGCCTCCGTCGGTGATTTTTCACCTGAAGGGTTTGCGCTCGGGGCAACAATCGGTGTGCCGCATTCGGATATAAGCTTTAAGGCGATTTCATTCCTGGGCATGCGGAAGCCAAGCTTCTGGCCGTCTTTAGACATAAGTATAAGTGTCAGGGGACCTGGCCAGAATTGTTTTATAAGCCGCTTTGCAAGCTCAGGAAGCTCTACGACAAACTCATTCAGCATGCTGACATTAGATATATGCAGTGTAAGTGGCTTGTTTGAAGGCCTGCTCTTTACTTTGTAGACCTTTTTTACAGCATCTTCATTAAAATAATCAGCCCCTAATCCGTAAACAGTCTCTGTGGGAAAGGCAACGAGCCCGCCTTCCTTAATGACACTGGCTGCCCTTTTTATCAATTTTTCCTCAGGCTTGCGGGGATTGAGTTTTATTATTTTTGCTCTTTTAAATAGGTTCATATTTTCAGATTGGCGTTTTTCTTCTTTATCGATGCTACAAGGCCTGCCTTGAACTTATTGAGTTTTTTCTCAAGTGCCTTGTCTTTGAGTGCAAGTGTCTCAATTGCAAAGAGTGCTGCGTTCTTTGCGCCTGCTTTTCCTATTGCCATGCATGCCACAGGTATGCCGCTGGGCATCTGCACAGTAGAGAGAAGGGAATCTATGCCTTTCAGGGCCTTTGTCTCCATGGGTACGCCTATGACAGGCAGAGTTGTGTGGCTTGCTATGACCCCTGCAAGGTGTGCTGCGCCTCCTGCGCCTGCGATAATGACCTTTACACCCTTTTTAGGGGCGGATACTACATATTTTTTTGTGAGGTCAGGGCTCCTGTGAGCTGATAATACCTTGACCTCAAACGCAACCCTGAAGTCGGCCAATACCTTTGCCGCCTCTTTCATCGTCGGTAAATCTGAGTCGCTTCCCATGATTATGGCTACTTGTGGATTTCTTTTCGGCATAATGCCCTCCTGCCAATGTCTTTTCTGTAATGTATCTTATCGAAGTTTATTTTTTCTGCCCTTTTATATGCCTTGCTGACAGCTTCATCTATTGTGCTGCCTAATGCTGTGATACCTAAAACCCTTCCGCCGCTTGTTAAGATTTTGTTGCCCTTTAGTTTTGTGCCTGCATGGAAGACTACTGTATCTTTATCCTCAGGCTTATCAATGCCTCGTATCTCTTTTCCTTTTTCGTATGCGCCCGGATACCCGCCTGATGCCGCTACTATACACACACATGCGCGGCTGTCCCACTCGGCTTTGGTGTTTTTAAGCGTTCCATCAATAGAGGCCTCGAGAAGATCCACCAGGTCGCTCTTGAGACGCGGTAAGATCGCCTGTGTCTCGGGGTCTCCGAATCTTACGTTAAACTCCAGTACGGAGGGCCCGTCAGCTGTAACCATTATACCTGCGTATAATACCCCTTTATATGGGTTGCCCTTTTTGGAAAGAGCAGTTATCACAGGGTATATGATTTTATCCATGCATTCAGCGAAGGTTTTGTTTTCTACAACAGGCGCTGGTGAATATGCCCCCATGCCGCCTGTATTCGGACCTTCGTCATTGTCAAAGACCCTTTTGTGGTCCTGGCTTGATGCCAGTGGTATTACGTTTTTGCCGTCGGAGAGGACTATGATGCTTGCCTCTTCACCTTCGAGGCAGTCTTCTATGATAACGGTGTCTCCTGATGCGCCAAAGGCCTTCTCCTGCATTATTTTATCTAATGCAGAGCTTGCTTCATCTTTGGTCTTACAGATTATCACACCTTTTCCTGCGGCAAGGCCGTCTGCCTTTACCACAAGCGGTGTGGACTTTTCACTAACGTACTTTTTTGCCTTATTAATATCGGTAAAGACTTTAAAATCTGCTGTCGGAACTTTGAGTGAGGCCAATAATTCTTTTGTATAGACCTTGCTGCCTTCTAATACCGCGCTCTTTTTGTTTGGCCCGAAGATCCTGAGGCTGTTTTTTTCAAATTCATCTACAATGCCTGCTACGAGTGCGGCCTCAGGGCCTACTACGGTAAGGCCTATCTTTTCTTTTTTGGCAAAGCTGACTAATCCTGCTACATCATCTGCCTTTATGTCTACGCATCTGGCAATCGATGCAATGCCGCCGTTTCCGGGGGCACAAAAGATCTCTTTTACTTTAGGGGACTGCTTTATCTTCCAGCAAATCGCATGCTCTCTACCGCCGGAGCCGACTACAAGGACCCTCATATTACAACTTTCCTTTTTCCGTCTACGACTTCGCCTATTAAGTATGAGGCCTGTCCGCTCTTTGAAAGAATGCTTTTTGCTTTTTTAACATCTTTCCGCGCTACAATGGCTACCATGCCTATGCCCATGTTAAACGTGCGGTACATGTTGGTATTGTCAAGCCTGGACCGCTTTTGAATAATCCTGAATATCTTCGGGACAGGCCATGCTTTATGATTTATGACAATGGATTTATTTTTCGGGAGAACCCTTACGATATTGTCGTAGAATCCACCGCCTGTTATATGCACTATCCCTTTTACTGTGACCCTTTTTATCAAAGCCGAAATAGGTTTTACATAAATCTTTGTTGGTTTTAAGAGGGTGTTCTTGAATTTTTTTCTGATTTCCCCTTTGGAGAATACCTTGCGCACAAGAGAGTAGCCGTTTGAGTGGATACCGCTTGATGCCAGGCCCAGTACACAGTCTCCTTTTTTAATTTTAGAGCCGTCTATGATTTTTTTTCTGCTGATCATGCCTACGCTGAATCCAGCAAGGTCGTAATCTTCCTTTTTATATAATCCGGGAAGCTCTGCTGTCTCTCCTCCAAGTAAGGTCATGCCTGATTCACGGCAGCCTGCCAGGATACCCTTTATCACTGAAAGGGATTTTGCCTTGTCCAGTTTTCCGCAGGCAATGTAATCCAGGAAAAAAAGAGGCTCTGCCCCGCATGTAATTAAATCATTCACATACATTGCCACAAGGTCTATGCCTACAGTATCATGCTTACCTGCAATGTTGGCAACGATGAGTTTTGTGCCGACACCGTCGGATGAGGCAACAAGGACCGGTTCTTTTATATTTTTGAGATTTGGTTTGAAGAAGCCGCTGAATCCCCCGATTTTACCGAGGACTTCGGGACGTTTGGATTTTTTTGCAAGCTGTGCGATTGCACCTACCAGACGATTGGCCTGGTCTACATCGACACCGGCTTTTTTGTAGGTTATGAAAGGCATTTATCCCGTAACCCTTTTAAGCATCTCCTGGTATGCCTCTTCGACCCCGCCCAAGTCCCTGCGGAATCTGTCTTTGTCGAGCTTTTTGTTCGTACCCTTTTCCCAGAAACGGCACGTGTCAGGCGAGATCTCGTCTCCGAGAAGGATTTCGTTCTTGTGTTTTCCGAATTCAAGCTTAAAATCAACCAGGGTGATATTTTTCTTATCAAAATACTCTTTCAGGATTTCATTTATCTTGAACGACGCCTTTGCCACAAAGTCCAGTTCCTTTTTTGTGGCGAGGTTCATTGCAAATATGTGATAATCATTAAAGAGAGGGTCATGGAGCTCATCTTTTTTATAATGGTACTCCAGGACAGGCTCTTTCAGCTTCAGGCCTTCTTCCAGGCCCAGCATTTTTGCCATGCCGCCTGCAACAGTATTCCTTATGGTGACCTCAATAGGCAGGATCTTTAAGGTCTTTACGAGCATGTCGCGGTCACTCAGCCTCTCGACAAAGTGCGTCTTGATGCCTTTTGACTCGAGGAGGTTAAACATGGCCTCTGAGATCTTATTGTTAACAATACCCTTTGAAACAATAGTGCCCCTCTTTGTGGCATCAAAGGCGGTCGCGTCGTCTTTGAATTCCTGTATGACTAAATCCGGATTCTCGGTTGCGTAGAGTTTTTTTGCCTTTCCTTCATAAAGCATTTTTCCTTTTTGCATAATCTCTCCTTAGATTCCTACTTTTTTAAATATCGTATCCACGTACTGCGTGTGATAGTTGAGGTCAAAGCACCCCTCAATTTCGGTCATGCTCATGTGTTTGCGCAGTTTTTTATCATTTATAAGGACAATTTTAAAGTTCACACCGTCGTTCTGTGCTGTCATGGCACAGCGCTGGACTATATCGTAGGCCTCTGTGCGCGTAAGGCCTTTTTTGATGAGCTCAAGCATTATCCTTTGAGAAAATATTATCCCACGGTTTTTATTGATGTTCTCCATCATTCTGTCTTCTCTTACGAGGAGCTTATCGATCAGCACAGTGGCCTTGTTGAGCATGTAATCCAGGAGTATCGTGCTGTCCGGCACTGTGATGCGTTCAACTGAAGAGTGTGATATGTCTCTTTCGTGCCAGAGGGGGATGTTTTCTATTGCAGCAAGGGCATTGCCCCTTAAAATGCGCGCCAGGCCTGTGAGGCGTTCACAGACGATGGGGTTTTTCTTGTGGGGCATAGCGGATGAGCCTTTTTGTGTAGATGAGAAGTACTCCTGTGCTTCTCCTACCTCTGTGCGGTGGAGGTGCCTGATCTCGGTTGCTATTTTCTCTAAAGATGCGCCTATAATGGCAATAGTGGACATAAACTCTGCATGCCTGTCGCGCTGTAACACCTGGGTCGATATATTGGCAGCCGTTAAATTGAGCTTTTTCGCCACATATGCCTCAACCTTTGGATTTATATTTGCATATGTGCCCACGGCCCCTGATATCTTTGCCACACTTATGATGCGGCGGGCCTCTTCCATGCGCCGTATGTTGCGCCTTGCCTCGTCGTAGAAAAGCGCCATCTTGAGGCCAAATGTTGTGGGCTCTGCGTGTACACCATGAGAGCGGCCCATCATAACTGTCTTTTTGTGTTTTCTTGCCTTGATGCGCAGGGAGCGTGCCAGGGCCTTCAGGTCTACTATAAGGATGTCTGCTGCCTCCTGCATCATACAGGAGAGTGCTGTATCCAGGACATCGCTTGATGTGAGGCCCATGTGGACGTACTTTGCGTCTTCCCCTACATATTCTGAAATATTCACTATGAAGGCGACTACATCGTGGCGGGTCTTTTCCTCTATCTCTTTTATTCTTTCAACATTGATGTGGGCGCGTTTTTTTATTGTCTTGAGGGCGTCTTTAGGGATTAATCCGAGTTGTGCGAGGGCCTCACAGGCGAGAATTTCAATCTGGAGCATCTTCTTGAACTTATTCTCTTCCTGCCATATCTTGGCCATCTTTGGAAGGGTGTATCGTGCAATCATGACAAGTTTTTTATACCATATATAGGCAATATTGTCAACTTATTATGATACAATTATTATGATACAATATATAGTACTACCTTCCTTTTGTGCTGAGGGCAGGGTTGACAAATCTTCCTTATTCTGTTAAGGTATTCTCTAAATGAAAAAGTTTCTTGCTTGTATAATATTGGTTCTCCTTGCAGCAGGCTTCTTTGGTGCCAACCTTGGAAGCTTGAGCTATCTAAAGGGAGATGAGAACTACTATTTTCAGGTAGGGCGCCGCATGATAAAGGACAACGACTTTGTCACCCCGCGCTACCATCACCATATCCGCTTTGAAAAACCCCCTCTTTACTATTGGCTCACGGCAGGTTCTTTTAAGCTTCTCGGGGTAAGTTGGAGAGCAGCAAGGGCAAGCTCTGTGATTTTCGGGGTATTAACCCTGCTTCTGGTATATTTACTGGCGTATGAATTTTTTGGAAGGGGCGCGGCCTTTTTTTCAGTGCTGGCATTGGGGACAAATGAACTCTTCTTCCGCTATGCGCGCCTCTGTGTATCGGACATAACGTTTTTATTTCTTATTACACTTGCATTATTCCTATTCATTAAAAGCTATAAAGCCAAATCTAATATCTTCTTTATTGCCTCTTTTGTGCCTATGGGATTAGCTGCCCTCACAAAAGGCCCTGTCGGCCCGGTACTAATCATCCTCACCATCATAGTCTTTGCAGTCAAGTATCGAGGCTCAGCCTCGGTATTCAGGGTAGGGAATATCTTCCTGGGCAGTATCCTCTTTTTAGGAGTGGTATCCCCCTGGATCATGGCAATGATAGAAGCGCACAAGGATGTGTTCCTCCAGCATGTCTGGGGTGTTGAGATCCTGAGCAAGGCCTCCTTAAAGCCATTCGTAGGGGAAAACATCATAGATACAGCCTGGTATTATGTATCTAAATTCGGCTATTATGTGCCGGTGGTGGTATTTTCATTCCTTCCATGGTCAATATTCCTGCCATTTGCCCTCTTCAGGAAGAAGAACCCCTCAAGGCATGAGGGTTATTCCTTTATACTAAGCTGGTTCTGGGTGGTATTTATCTTCTTTAGCGTGGCCGGCTTTAAACACACACACTACATGCTTGCCCTATCTCCTGCACTTGCCATGATAATAGGAATATTTTTTGATGATATATCTCAAAAGAGAAAAGGCCTTAAGGCAGTCCCTGTAACGATAGGGATTGTGGCAATCGCATTCTTTTTAAGCTTCACAATAGCCATCCTCCCCAATCTTGATGACGGGGCCATGAGGGTATTCTCTTTAAAAATAGCAAACAATATTGAAAAGGATAACTATCTTGGCATGGCATCAAGGCAGTTTAATATAAAGAAGATGGGCATACATCTGAATAATTTAATATCTGATCCACATGAAGCAAGTGGTGATGACCTGGCACAATATATACGGATAGATAAAAGGGCAAATCTCAATTCTCTCCTCGATGGGGAAAGAAAGATATTCGTCCTTATTACAGAATCTGATTATGCAAAATACGTATCGCATGAGGTAAAGACAAAGGTCCATGTCCTTGAAATGCACAAGGTCTGGAAAAAACAAAAACCAAACAAAGAGCTTCTTCAAACCATTCTTGATAAAAACTTCGATGAATTGAAAGAAGAGGCTTACCTGATCACCAATCGGAGGTAAAAATGGATATTAATCTTTGGCTAATAGTGGGTTTTGCAGGGCAATTCTGCTTTTTTATGCGCTTTTTCCTTCAGTGGCTCGCCTCTGAGAAGAAGAAGAAAAGCGTTATCCCCGTAGCATTCTGGTACTTTTCTATGGGCGGCAGCCTGGCTCTCCTGATCTATGCCATATACAGAAAAGACCCTGTCTTCATCCTCGGCCAATCCATGGGCATGCTCATCTACTCCCGAAATCTTATCCTGATCGCCCGCCACAAAGCCGCCACACAGGTATAAGGCAGGCCTCTATTGACTTATATCTAGAAATATGGTATACTTAAAATGGTCGTAATTACGACCATTTTAGGAGGTGGCAAATATGACTTCATTAACAGTTAGCGCGGCAAAGACACATTTACCGGAACTGGTAAGAGAGGTAGACAAGCGCTATAAGGCATTTGTGATTACAAAAAATGGTATTCCCAAAGCAGTTTTGATGAGCTGCGATGAGCTGGAAGGGCTCCTTGAAACTATCGACATTCAGCTGGACAAAAAACTCGTAAGGGCTCTTAGGAGTGCGCGAAAGGAAGCCGGCAATGGAAAGGTCATACCATTCAAAAAGGCCAAAAGACAATGACCCGGATAAAGCGCCATAAGGTCTTTTTTTCCAGGACTGCCTATAAAGATTACAAATCTATAAAGGACAAGAAGCTCCTCAAAAGAATAAATACAATTTTAGAAGACCTGGAACACGATCCCTTTATAGGAAAACCGCTCCATGGAGAATTTGAGGGGCTGCGATCGGTCAAAACATTCAGTTTTAGAGTGATTTATGAAATCGAAAAAACGCGCCTTATTATAACAGTTTTAAAGATTCAACACCGCAAAGATTCATATAGATAATCTGATATAAATAACAAAAACCCCTGCATAGCTATATGCAGGGGTTTTTAATTTGGTAGCGGGGGTCGGAATCGAACCGACGTCCTCCGGGTTATGCTTACCACTACAGCTTTCGCTGCGCTCTCACTTTATCCTAAGTGAGCTTTGTAGTCTGGACTATACCTTCATCCCTAATATCAAGGATGCCTGCCGTCTAGTCTCTACACCTTTCCGCTTATAAGCGGACTTGGCTCGGTATTGCCATCTTCAGGTTTCACCGAGTTTGACAGGTTTTCTCTTTCAGTCGTCTCCGACTGAACGGCCCTATTGCTGAGCCCGACGAGCTACCTCTGCTCTACCCCGCGATTGTAGGTATTATTATACTAAAAAGGTGGGTTAAAAGTAAAGGCTTATTTTTTATTAGCACGATATAGACAGATTTGCCATCCCATGGCAAATTATCATATTTTTCGATATTACGCCCCGGAGTCTATCGCAACAGAGGCTTCATAGTCATTGTATTTACGTTCTGTATCTTTCAAGAGGCCGCTGGATATAGGGGTTCCGGCTACAGGGGAAGTGGATAGAGATAGGGTTCCTTCTACTGTATCAGCCATGGCTTCCCGTAAGGTTACAGTGCTCTTAGCCACATCCAGTAGGTGTTCCACCCTATCAAGCATTGTCTTCTTGGCTAAATCATTCCTTCCGCCATTGGCAACGCTTTGGAGACGAGTAGAAAAATCAGGACTTGAGAGATATTTCATAATATTCATGAAAAGCGTGCGGTTGCCTATTGCTTTCTTAAGATAAGCCCGTTCTTCGGGCTCATTAGCAATATCCGAAATCTCGGTTAGATACTGAGTAAAATCCCCGCCTTCATGTGCACTGCTTAAGATATAACCCCATATAATCTGTTCCGGCAATGATGCTGTCGGATCAAGCTCTATTGTTTCTGCTGTTGCAGGCGAAGTAAGTGATGAGATTTTTTCAAATACTACGTATTCTAAATCACCTACGTATCTCCTGGGCAATTCCATTGTTCCTCTTTCCACTGTCTTAAATCCATAATGCCGGGCTAATTGTGTAAATCTTATAATATGAAGCTTTGCCAGATTTGGCACAATATAGTATTCACCTCTCTGTCTTATAAGTTCCCCTAAAAGCTCGAGATCTTCCTTACGTTCGCCTTCAGCTTGTTCATATTTTTGATCAAATGTTTGTTTCATTTCGGCTGTGACTTCATCAATGCCCCATTCAAAAACCTCCCTACCGTTTGCACATATTATCTCTTCACCGGAGAAGGTTTCGTTCGCTAACTTGTTCAGCCTCTCATAGAGCCCGAATGTGCAGGAAAATTTGTGATCAGCCAATAAAATTACCTTGCCATTAAGCCTTAAAATACGATTTATTTCCTTAAAAGCGTCTCTCTGTGTTGTCTCCTCCAGAACGTCTAAGAATTCCAACGCCACAAATGCATCAAATGTTTTGTCTTTGACAGGAATTTTATCTATATATGCCTGTATAAACTTTTTACCTCTATTTCGTTTCCGAGCATAACTAATGGCATCAGGGTCAAAGTCAAGCTGCACCAAATGTGATTTATGTTCATCTGGAAGTGCGGTAAATAACCAGCTGCTGCCAGAACCTCCTTCGAGAACCGCAGAACCCGGAATAATATGTTTATCGAAAAGATTGGCAATATGATCTACATAGAAACTATGGCGCGTTTGTCTGCTTTTAACATAATCTGCTTCTGGATCCCACTTAAAAGCGTCTTTCCATTCTTCATCCTCATCCATCTCCGCAGGCGAGGTATGATCCCCCTTTGAAAAATCCCATCTATCAAGATTAATGGTGTAC
>CAYVIU010000025.1:0-12864 GCA_964451625.1 uncultured Planctomycetia bacterium
ATTCTTTTGATGCGACATTCCAGCTTGAAAGGATCCTTTTTAAGGCTGGTCCGAGGTTTTTAGGGGATTTAAACTTCGGCTCTTTGTTTTTTTCTTTTTTCCAAACGGCCTTTCTCTTTAATTTCGGTACTCCTTTATGTAAAAACTCCATATCAAGGTCACAGACCACATGCTGTTTGTATAAAAGATGGAGGCGCTTTGTGTTTGTGAACTTTCCTATAATGGTTGCCTCCACATCCTCTTTTTTGAATAGCTCCACGAGTTCTTCACCCTTGGCAGGGTCGCATGCCATGACCATTCTCTCCTGGGCCTCAGAGATCCAGATTTCAGTGTAGCTTAAGCCATTGTATTTTAAGGGCACTCTCTCTAAATAGACTTCTGCACCGGTATCCTCGCCCATTTCACCTACTGCACTTGAGAGGCCTCCCGCGCCGCAGTCTGTGACTGCCTTGAAAAGATTCCTGTCTCTTGCCTGAAGAAGTGTGTCTGTTGTTTTCTTTTCTGTGATGGGGTTGCCTATCTGGACTGCAGAGCCTGATACTTCCTCGGACTCGGTTGTAAGCTCCCCCGAAGAAAACGTGGCCCCGTGTATGCCATCCCTGCCTGTCCTGCCGCCTGCCACTATTATAAGATCTCCCTCTTCCACTTTATCAAATGCCTTTTTTGATTTACCGTTCGGAATAAGGCCGACATTGCCGCAGAAGACAAGCGGATTTCCTAAATAATTTTCATCAAAACACACCGCGCCGTTTGAGGTGGGGATACCCATCCTGTTTCCATAGTCGCGTACACCACTTACCACACCTTTCATTACACGTTTTGGATGAAGTACACCCTTGGGGACTTTGCTCCTCGGGTAATCCGGGGGCCCGAAACAAAATATATCAGTGTTTATTATAGGTTTTGCTGCAAGGCCTGTACCTAAAATGTCCCTTATGACACCGCCTATCCCTGTAGCCGCACCTCCGTAAGGCTCGAGCGCTGAAGGATGGTTGTGGGTTTCCACTTTGAAGCAGACGTCATAGTCTTCGTTGAATCTTATAACCCCTGAGTTATCCTTAAATACGGACACACACCAGTCTTTATCAAGCTCATCTGTCACCTTCATGACAGTATTTTTTAATAGATTGTCTATTGAGCTGCCATTATAGCTTATGAGGCCCTTAAGGGTTTTGTGATTGCAGTGCTCTGACCATGTCTGGGCAAGGGTTTCAAGTTCGCAGTCGGTGGGCTTTCTCTTTAAGGAAGAAAAATGGTTTTGTATCGCCTTCATCTCCTCCAGATTAAGGAAGAGCTGGCCGCGCCTGCTCAGCTCCATGAGCTTTTCGTCATCTGCGCCTATTATATCCACTTCTGTTAGATTGAATTTATATCCAACATCATGCGCGTGGGCCTCGGGTTTAGAGGATTTCACCACATGCTGGATTACCTTGTTATAAAGGAGTTTTTGGGATATGGTGGCCAGTTGCCCGGAGGTGATCTTTCCTTTTATGAGGAATTTTTTTGCAGTACTTACATTTTTAACAGTCTTTATGCCTAAATCTTTTATCCCCTTGATCACACTCTCTTCAACAGGGTCCATAACGCCCGGGTTGTGCGTAACCTCCACTACCGAGAGGGCCTTTTTCTTTGATTGGGGTGGGGGATTTATTTTAAAGTCCTGTGTGATTGGATCTCTTAGCAGGCGTTCGGCAATGCGGCCGGCATCATCTTTTGTAAGGTCGCCTTCTACCTTGTATACCTGGATAACACCAACCTTTTTTACGCCGGTTATGCCGAGGTCTTCTATGTCTTTTCTTATATCTTCCCCGGCCGCATCGAAGATATTGGGTTTGTTGATGATTTCGATTCTAAAAATCATTGGTCAGCTTCTTGTCTCTATGCCTTTTTGTTTTAAGAATTTTTTTACCCTGGGGACAGGGTATTCTTTGTAATGAAAGATTGAGGCGGCAAGTGCTGCGTCCGCCTTTCCCTTTGTCAGGGCTTCATAAAGGTGTTCCGGCTTTCCGGCACCGCCGGATGCGATAACAGGTATATTCACGCTTTCTGAGATTGCGCGCGTGAGCTCTATGTCATAGCCTTTCTTTGTGCCGTCTCTGTCCATACTTGTAAGGAGTATCTCTCCCGCGCCAAGGGATTCGGCCCTTTTCGCCCATTTCACGGCATCAATCCCTGTGGGTTTGCGCCCGCCGTATGTATACACTTCCCAACTTTTGCCTTTTTGTTTGGCATCAATGGCCACAACTATGCACTGGCTCCCGAATTCCTCTGATGCTGTTTTAACCAGATCCGGGTTCTCCACGGCAGCGGTATTGATGGATACTTTATCAGCTCCGTTTTTAAGGAGTGTCCTTACATCCTCTATTCCGCGTATCCCGCCGCCCACAGTAAGCGGGATAAAAACCTGCTCAGCGGTTTTTCTGACAACTTCTAACATAGCAGGCCGCTCCTCCACACTTGCAGTTATGTCCAAAAATACCACTTCGTCGGCACCGTCTCTGCTGTAAAGGGCCGCGGTCTCTACAGGGTCTCCTGCATCCCTCAAGTTAAGAAAGTTCGTGCCTTTTACAACGCGACCCCCCTTAACGTCGAGGCATGGGACAATCCTTTTTGCAAGCGCCATTAGCTTATCTCCAGAAAGTTTTTCAATACCTTGAGGCCTAACTCTGAACTTTTTTCAGGGTGAAACTGTACGCCGAACACATTGTCTTTTGCTATCATAGAGGTAAAGGATTGGCTGTAGTCGGTTGCACCCGCTATTACTTTTTTATCCTTTGGTTCCACAAAATATGAGTGTACAAAATAAAAATAGCTCTTGTCCGGAATATTTTTAAATAAAGGTGTGTCCTTAATTCTATCCACTGAATTCCATCCCATGTGGGGAATTTTCACTCCCTCTTTGAACTTTACAACCTTACCTTTAATTATATCTAAACCCTTGTGTTTTCCATGTTCGGTGCTTTCGCTGAAGAGGAGCTGGAGGCCTAAGCATATTCCTAAAAACGGCTTCCCGCTTGAAGCACATTTTTTTATTGGTACGGCAAGGCCGAGTTTTGTTATATTCTCCATGCCTCTGTAAAATGCACCCACTCCGGGCAGAACTACACCGTCGGCGCTTTCAATAATTTTGGGTTTGCTTGTAACCTCTACTTCGGTACCCAGAGATTCCAGCGCCTTGCTTACACTCCTCAAATTCCCTAATCCGTAATCAATGACTGCTATCATTATTCCACCACCACGCTCTTGGCAAGGTTCCTCGGCTGGTCAATGTTGCATTTCCTGTAATTTGCAATGTGGTACGCTGCCAGCTGGAGGACCACTGCGTTTAATATAGGATACAACGCCTCTGTTGTCTTCGGGATATAAAAGACATCGTCTGCGGTTTTCTCAATCTGCGTCTTTCCTTTTGTGGCAAGGGCTATCACTATGCCGCCCCTTGCCTTTGCCTCTTCAATATTGCTCAAGATCTTCTCATATACAGCGCTCTCGGTAGCTATCACTACTACCGGTATATCTTTATCTATCAATGCAATAGGCCCGTGCTTCATCTCACCTGCAGGGTAGCCTTCAGCGTGTATATAGGAGATCTCTTTTAATTTTAATGCGCCTTCAAGCGCAATGGGATAGTTCACGTTGCGCCCGAGATACAGAAAATCTTTTCTGCTGGAATATTTTTTAACCTGCCTCGCAATTTTAGAATCAGTCTTCAGGACTTTTTCTATAAGTTTCGGGACGCGGAAGAGTTCATTCATGAATTCCCGGGCCTGCCTCCGGCGTATCCGGCCCCTCACCCTGCCAAAGTGTATTGCCATTATGTATAAGACCACAAGCTGCGCAACAAATGCCTTTGTTGAGGCCACGCCTATTTCAGGGCCGCAGTGCGTGTATATAACGCCGTTCGCCTCCCTTGTCGCGCTTGAACCGAGAACATTACAGATGGCAAGGGTCCTCGCGCCCTTTCGTTTTGCTTCTCTCAATGCCGCCAGTGTATCGGCGGTTTCGCCTGACTGGGATATTATTACAACAAGGTCCCTCTTTCCTAAAAGCGGGCTCCTGTAGCGGAATTCACTTGCGATATCCACCTCGCACGGGATCTTTGCCATGTCTTCCACAAGGAACTTACCGACCAGCCCTGCATGATAGGCCGTGCCGCATGCGACAAAATATATCTTCTTGATCCCCCTGATGCGTGAATTTTTGATTCTGGCCTCTTCAATGTGTACCCTTCCTTTTTCAGGGTCAAGCCTGCCGCGGAATGTCTCCTGCACAACAAGGGGCTGTTCATAGATCTCTTTTAACATGAAATGCCTGTAGCCGCTTTTCTCGGCCATGACAGTATCCCAGGTAATCTTTACGGCCTTTCTCTTTATCTGGCTTCCATTGGCTGAATAGATCCTGCATCCGAACTTTGTTATTTCGGCGGTTTCTCCGTCCTCAAGGGAAATTATATCCTTGGTGCGGTTCAGGACTGCCGGTATATCAGATGCCACAATAAACTCATTCTTGCCCAGGCCGATTATGAGCGGGCTGTATTGCCTTGCCACAACTATTTTTCCGGGGTCATCACATGATATAACCGCCATGGCAAAAGAGCCCCTGAGTTGAGTTGCTGCCTTTTGAACAGCAACAAGGAGATTTTTTCTGGACTGCTTAGCCATCTCCTTTTCTATGAGGTGGGCGAGCACCTCTGTATCTGTCTCTGACCTGAAGCGGTGGCCTGATCTTTCTAATTTTCTCTTTAAACTCAAGTAATTCTCTATTATGCCGTTGTGCACTACAACAAGCCTTTTCCTGCAGTCGGTATGGGGGTGCGCGTTTTCTTCGGAGGGCCTCCCGTGCGTTGCCCAGCGCGTATGGCCTACACCGATGGTGCTTCTGACATCTTCTTTCTTCAAAAGTTTTTCCAATTTTGAGATTTTGCCTTCACACCGGTACAGTTTTAATCTTGAACCTGATATACATGCTATGCCGGCAGAGTCATACCCCCTGTACTCAAGCCTTTTAAGGCCTTCCAGGAGGATACTCTTTACATTATCTTTGCCAACATAACCGACTATCCCACACATAACTTTACTCCCACTCTATTGTGCTTGGCGGCTTAGAACTGATGTCATACGCCACGCGGTTTACGCCCTTTACTTCATTTATAATGCGGTTTGAAATCACCCCGAGTAAATCATTCGGCAATTTTGCCCAGTCAGCTGTCATTCCGTCAAGGCTTGTTACGGCCCGGACTACTATGACGTTCTCGTAGGTCCTCTCATCCCCCATGACACCGACTGTTTTGACAGGTAAAAGCACTGCAAAGCCCTGCCAGATTTTTCGATAGGCCTTTGCCTTTTTTATCTCTTCTATAACTATTGCATCGGCCTCTTTTAATATCTTGAGCCGGTCTTTTGTAACCTCTCCTATTATCCTTACTGCGAGGCCCGGCCCCGGAAACGGATGGCGGTGCACGATTTCGTCAGGAAGGTGCAGTTGTTTTCCTACGAGCCTCACCTCGTCCTTAAATAAATACTTAAAAGGCTCTATAAGCTTAAACTTCATCCTCTCCGGCAGCCCCCCGACATTGTGGTGCGTCTTGATTGTGGCCGACGGCCCTCCGAATGAAGAGCGTGACTCAATCCAGTCAGGATAAAGCGTCCCCTGCGCCAGGAATTTTATCTTTCCCAGCTTCTTTGCCTCTTTTTCAAATACCTCGATAAAGGTGCGGCCTATGATTTTGCGTTTTTTCTCAGGGCCAACAACGCCTTTCAGCCTTTTTAAGAAAATCTTCTCTGTATTTGCGTATCTCAGGTTCATGTGATAGTGTTTTTTGAATGTATTTATAACGCGTTCGGCCTCGCCTTTTCTGAGGAGGCCGTTATTGACAAACACACATGTGAGGCGTTTACCGATTGCCTTGTGAAGGAGCACCGATAATACCGATGAATCCACCCCGCCGCTTAAGCCGAGCAAGATCTTTTCTTTTCCGGCAGTTTTCCTCACCTCTTTTATTGCATCTTTTACAAACGAGGCCATTGTCCAGCCTTTTCTGATGCGGGCAATCCTGAATAAGAAATTTTTCAGGATCTGTGATCCCTTTGGTGTATGCACCACTTCAGGATGAAACTGAACGCCATAAAAACCCCTTATCTCATCGCCGATCGTTGCGGCAGGGCAATTTTTTGTGCGGCCGATAACCTTAAATCCTTTTGGTATCCTTGATACCCTGTCCCCGTGGCTCATCCAGACATTGATGGGGCCTTTTAATCCCTTGAAAAACTTATTTTTTCCTTTCGGTTTTAAAACAGCATGGCCGTATTCCCTGTGCGAGGCTGTGGTAACCCTGCCTCCCAGGAGTTTTGCCATGAGCTGCATACCGTAGCAGATGCCGAGGACGGGCAGGCCCAGCTGAAATATCTCTTTTTTGCATACAGGGCTTTTTGTAAATCGTACACTCGCAGGCCCGCCTGAGAGTATTATTGCCTTAGCGTTTCTTTGGAGAAGCTTTCTCGGGGCCACATCAAAATTGAATATTTCACAATACACACCCTGCTCTCTCACGCGGCGTGCGATGAGCTGTGTATATTGAGATCCGAAATCCAGTATTGCCACCATTCCCTTTTCCACCTTATGCCCCCACTAAATGCATAAATATTGAAACCGTTACCAGGCTGAATAAAGTCGTGAATAAAACCCCAGTGGAAGCAAACTCAGGATCGCCCCCGAACCTGCGTGCTATTAAAGGGGTCATGGCAGGAGTAGGCATTGCCGCCTGCAGGACTATGATTGCCCTTGCCATGAAAGGTAAATCCTTAAATAGGCCTGTTACAAAAAGTATTATGAGAGGGACTATGACAAGCCTTGATAGGCATAGAGTTGTAAGTGTCTTCGGGTTCATTGCCTTTTTGCCAAAACTCTTTGCGAGTATTGCACCTACTGTAAGCATTGCGAGCGGTATCGCACTGTTTCCCAGCATTTTGGCTGCGTCCATTAAAAATACAGGCATCTTGATTGAAAAGATCCCCACCAATACTCCAAGGGTAAGTGATATTGTACCCGGGTTAATGAGATTCTTCGCCGGGTTTCCCTTTTTATTGCTCAAGAGCCATATGCCGAATGTCCAGAACATGATATTAAAGCCAAGGTTAAAGATTATGATCTGGAACAGCCCCCTTTCGCCGAACAATACATAGCATACAGGAATGGCAAGAAATCCGTAATTGGTAAAGCTTGCCATAAAGAGATATGTCTTTTTCTTGGTTTCCTCTAAGTTAAGAAAAGAATTTGTTAAAATGGCCAGGAGATATCCTGTGCCTATCACAAGCACAGCGCTAAGCGGAAGGAACCACAGCCTCTTAAGCGTCTCGAGGCTCGTCTGCCTTGACAGCGAATAAAAGTACAGAGACGGAAGCGATATCTTTATTACAATCGCTATAAGGCTGTCGACGGTATCGTCTTTTATTATTCTCTTATAGCGGGCAAATGCCCCTATAATGAGAAGAAAAAGAAGAGTAAATATCCTTACGGCTACGCTTGTTACCATCATAATTTTTTTATGTTACAAAAAGGCTGTCTGAAGAAAAGTTAGCGTCACTGGTGAGATTAACCCCCAACCGCCTCAATCCGGCCTCATCGCCCGGGGTGGGGATATGGGTTATATGTACTTCACAATTGCTTAATTCTTTTAATTTTTCCATAGCCTTTTTTGCCGTCGGATTCGTCGAAGCGCTTATACTGAGGGCTATAAGGGTCTCTTCCAGATCCAGGCTCAATGTCTTAGAGTTTAGTATATCTTCTTTAAGGCTTGTTATTGAAGCTATTGTAGCAGGGGACAGCAAATGGATCTTGTCCGGTATCCCTGCAAGCTTTTTTATTGCATTCAAAACCAGGCTTGAGGCCGCATGCATGAGCGGGAAATTTTTTCCCGTAATGATAGAACCATCCTTAAGTTCCATGGCTGCCCCGCAGAATATGCCTTCATTGCCTTTCTTCTTGGCGCGGGCTTCTTCGCCGGCCTTTCTGGCGGGGGCGACTACCCTTCTTGATTCCGGTTTAACGCCTGCATCCTTCATGACCTCTTCGATCCTGTCCACTGTTGTCTTATCCACGAGGCCCAGGACATATTCGCATTTATACCTGAAATACCTTCTTATGATTTCCTGTTTTGCGGCCTCTTTCACTGCCTTGTCATCCACGATACCAAAGCCTGCCCTGTTTACGCCCATATCCGTCGGAGACTGATAAATGGAAGTGCCTCCCATTATCTTCTCAAGGATACTCTTAAGCACCGGGAAGACCTCCACATCGCGGTTGTAATTGATAGTTTCTTTGTTATATGCGGCCTTGTGATGCGGATCCACAAGATTAAAATCCCTCAGGTCTGCTGTGGCTGCTTCATATGCTATGTTTACCGGGTGTTTAAGCGGTATATTCCAGATGGGAAAGGTTTCAAATTTTGAGTATCCGGAATTTTTCCCTTTCTTGTGGTCGTGATACAGCTGTGAAAGGCAGGTGGCAAGTTTCCCGCTGCCGGGCCCGGGCGCGGTAACCACAACAAGGGGTTTTTCTGTTTCAATATATGGGTTTGCCCCGTAGCCTTCGTCACTCACTATTAAATCCACATCGGTAGGATAACCTTTTGTAAAGCGGTGAGTGTAGACCTTTATGCCGCGGCGCTCAAGTTTATTTTTGAAAATCTTGACTGCAGGCTGGTCATTAAAACGCGTTATTACAACCGCCTTTACCGAGAGCCCCCATTCACCAAGGTCATCTATAAGTTTAAGCGCATCAACATCATACGTAATACCAAAATCTGCCCTTACCTTTCTTCTTTCAATGTCTCCCGCATAGATACAGACTATGATATCGGCCTTGTCTTTAAGTTTTTGAAGAAGCCTCATCTTTACGTTTGGATCAAAACCGGGAAGGACCCTGGAGGCATGGTAGTCAAAGATGATCTTGCCGCCGAATTCAAGGTATAGTTTGTTATTGAACTTTTTGACCCTCTCCAGGATGGATTTGGTCTGCTCTTTCAGGTATTTTTCGTTATCAAAACCGGCTTTTCTTATCATCGTTCTTTCTCCATTACCATTAAGAGATATTTAACTATATCATTACTATATAATTTTGTCAAATATAATAAATATTGCCTTATTTGGTCTATTCCAGCACCCCCTTTCCTGTTCTCCTGCATGGCGCTACAGGGTAGTTTCCGTCAAAACAGGCTGTACAAAACTCATTTTTGGGAAGGAGCATGCTCCGAAGCATCCCCTCCTTGCTCAGATATCCAAGGCTGTTCAACCCTATGAATTTTCGTATCTGGTCAATGGTTTTGCGGTTTGCTATTAACTCTTTTTTAGTGGGGAAGTCTATGCCATAGAAACATGGGTATCTGATCGGCGGGCAGGAAATCATCATGTGGACTTCTTTTGCCCCGGCCTCAAACATGGTATTCACCCTGGCTTTACACGTCGTACCCCTTACAATGGAATCCTCTATCATGAGGACCCTCTTGCCCTTCACAACATCGCCTACGGCATTAAGCTTTACCTTTACCCTGAAATCCCTCATCTCGGGCAGAGGCTGTATAAACGTCCTGCCTACGTAATGGTTTCTTACGAGGCCCATCTCAAACGGCAAACCCGAAACCTCGGCATAGCCGAGTGCGGCATAATTTCCGGAATCAGGCACAGGCATTATGATGTCCGCATCGCACGGATGTTCTTCTGCCAGGGCCCTGCCGAGATTTTTTCTCGCAAGATACACATTTTTAGTAAAGATGTTGCTGTCGGGGCGCGCAAAATATATATTTTCAAATATACAGAATGAATGGCGGGAAGTTTTCTGCATCATTTTTGATTGAATGCCGTTTTCATCTATTATAACAACTTCTCCCGGCTCTACGTCCCTGATGTATTTCGCTCTTATAAGATCCAGTGCGCACGTCTCGCTTGCCAGAATATATGAACCATTAAATTCACCTATGCAGAGCGGCCTGAAGCCATTGGGGTCTCTTGCGCCAATGAGTTTATTCCCCATTAAAAAAAGCAATGAGTACGCCCCCTCCAGCTGTTCGAGGCCATCCATGCGGCGATGGAGTTTTCTTTTTTGGATCTGATAATAAGATGCACTATGAGCTCGCTGTCCATTGAGCTCCGGAGTATTGAGCCTGATTTTTCCAGGCCCTCTTTCAGCACATAGGCATTTGTGAGGTTCCCGTTGTGGGCTATTGCTATTGAACCCCGTCGGTGATTAATGATAAAAGGCTGCACATTCTTTACATGGCTGGCACCCGTTGTGGAATAGCGGACATGGCCGATGCTTGTATTCCCTTTTAAGGTCTTGAGGACCTTTTCGGTAAAGATATCGCCCACAAGGCCCATTGCCCTGTGCGAGCGCATACGTTTTTTATCAAGCGTTACAATGCCTGCGCTTTCCTCGCCTCTGTGCTGAAGCGCAAAGAGCCCAAGATAGCAGAGTCTTGCCGCTTCTTTATTGTTGTAAACACCGAAAAGCCCGCATTTGTGTTTTAAATCAGATCCTGGCTTCATTTTCTTTTTCATAGGTCGAATAATAGTAGGGTGTGAATGCCTCAAACTCAGCACCGCATGTATCAACCAGCTTATATGTGGGGTGGACTTTATTTTTCTTTCTTAAATTGTATACATCGATTTCGGTTTTTCCGAAAAACTCCGCAAGCTGTTTATCTGAAAAGCCGAACACCTTCGCCCTTTTTAAAAGCTCGGAGGAGATGTCTTTTGCTTTTTTACCCTTATATAACTTCAGTTCATCTTCAAGGTCTATAATCTCTTTTATGTTGTGAAGGAACCACTTATCAATTTTGGTGTGTTCGCAGAGTTTGTCAATATCCATCCAGGCCCTGAAGGCCGCCTTTATATAAAGAAGCCTCTGTGCATTGGGCCTTGTCAATTTTTCCAGTATCTCTTCTTCGGTGGGATCATTCTTTAAATCCACAAGCCCGCTTACGCCTATTTCAAGGGACCTCAGGCCTTTTTGAAGCGCCTCCTTAAAGGTCCTGCCTATGGCCATGGCCTCTCCGACGGACTTCATGGATGTCGTAAGGGTCGGATCTGCCTGCGGGAATTTTGCAAAATTGAATCTCGGGATCTTTACCACGCAATAATCTATAGTCGGTTCAAAGCACGCAGGGGTTTTCTTGGTGATGTCATTGGGGATTTCATCCAGAGTGTAGCCCACAGCAAGCTTTGCCGCCAACTTTGCAATGGGAAAGCCTGTTGCCTTGGACGCAAGCGCTGAACTCCTTGAGACCCTGGGGTTCATTTCTATTACAACCATTCTTCCGTTTTCAGGGTTCACCGCAAACTGTATGTTTGATCCGCCTGTCTCAACTCCGATCTTTCTTATTACTTTTATGGCAGCGTCTCTCATAATCTGGTATTCTTTGTCTGTGAGGGTTTGGGCTGGAGCCACGGTGATACTGTCTCCTGTGTGAACTCCCATGGGGTCAAAGTTTTCAATCGAGCAGATTATAACGACGTTGTCTTTTGAATCCCTCATCACCTCAAGCTCGAATTCCTTCCAACCTATGACAGATTCTTCTATCAGGATTTCATTTATCATGCTGTACTCAAGGCCCATCTTGGCTATTTTTTCAAATTCTTCTATATTATAGGCCGCGCCCCCGCCTGTCCCTCCCAATGTAAAGCTCGGCCTTATGATAACAGGGAAACCTATTTTCTCGGCGATTTTTCTCGCCTCATCCATATTATACGCCTGGCCGCTTTTTGGCAGGTCAAGCCCTATTTCCTGCATGGCTTCTTTGAAAAGTTTTCTGTCTTCTGCCTTCTTGATTGCCTCGACATTCGCACCTATCATCTTAACCTTATATTTATCCACTATACCTTTTTCCTGGATCTGAACGGCAAGATTAAGAGCGGTCTGACCGCCTAAAGTAGGAAGGATTGCGTCGGGCCTTTCAGCTGCTATAATCTTTTCGAGTATTTCAGGGGTAAGGGGTTCTACATAGGTCTCATCCGCCATGATAGGGTCTGTCATAATAGTGGCCGGATTGGAGTTTACCAAGATCACCTCAAACCCCTCCTGCCTTAAAATCTTACAGGCCTGGGTGCCTGAATAATCAAATTCACAGGCCTGGCCTATTACGATGGGGCCTGAACCTATCAATAGTATCTTTTTTATATCAGTTCTTTTTGGCATGTTTTTTCATTAATCTGACAAACTCTTCAAACAGGTGCTCTGCATCATGGGGCCCGGGTGAAGCCTCGGGGTGATACTGGACTGAATAGACGGGAAGCCTTTTGTGCCTCATTCCTTCGACTGTTTTATCATTAAGGTTTATATGAGTGAGTTCCACTTCTTTCTTGCTGAGGGATTCCATATCTACACAGAATCCGTGATTCTGGCTGGTTATATCAATTTTACTGGTTTTTAAATCTTTTACCGGGTGATTCGCGCCCCTGTGGCCGAATTTTAGCTTGTAGGTCTTGCCGCCGAATGCCAGGCCAAGGAGTTGATGCCCGAGGCATATGCCGAATATGGGCAGCTTACCCAATAGTTTTTGTATTGTACTGACAGCGTAAGGCACGCCTTCCGGATCTCCAGGCCCGTTTGAAAGAAAAAGGCCGTCGGGCCTGTATGATAAAACCTCCTCTGCTGTTGTACCGGCAGGCACTACATTTACATCGCAGCCCAGTGAGTCAAGAATCCTCAAAATGTTGTACTTCACTCCAAAATCCATTGCCACTACTTTATATTTTTTATCTTTCCTGGATTTAGCCCAGCTATAGCTGGATTTACATGTAACCCGTTTTACCATATCCCGGCCAAGAAGACCGACTGATTCCCTGGCCTTTTTGATAAGGGTTTTAGCATCAAAAC
>CAYVIU010000026.1:0-12767 GCA_964451625.1 uncultured Planctomycetia bacterium
GCAGGACCCGGATGTCCTCGATACATGGTTCTCTTCATGGCTGTGGCCTTTTTCCACGCTGGGCTGGCCGGAGAAGACAGAGGATTTATCCTATTTTTATCCCACCAACGCCCTCGTAACGGCGCAGGAGATAATATTTTTCTGGGTGGCGCGCATGGTCATGGCAGGGCATCTCTTCATGGGAAACACCCCCTTCAGCGACGTATATATCCATGGCACAGTAAGGGACCTGACGGGCACAAAGATGTCAAAGTCCCTGGGCAATATTATTGACCCCCTCGAGATTATAAACGAATTCGGGGCAGACGCCCTGAGGTTCAGCATAATTTCCATTACAGGGGTCGGCGGGGATCTTTTTATCTCAAAGGAGAAGTTCCAGATGGGCCGCAATTTTGCCAACAAGATCTGGAATGCCTCAAAACTTGTTCTTGCAAACCTGGACAAAAAGAAAATAGACGTTGATTTGTGCGTATTCTTCAAAAAAGAAAAACTGGATTTAAAAGAGCGCTGGATACTCTCAAGGTTCTACCAGGTGCTGAAGGAAGTGAATGTGTCCCTCGAAAAATACAGGATCAACGATGCAGCCAAGATAATCTATGAATTCTTCTGGCACGAGTTCTGTGACTGGTACCTGGAGCTTGCAAAGCTTTCCATGAGCGATCCCCGGACGCAGATCGTGCTTTACAAGGTCCTTGAGAAAACAATGCGCATGCTCCATCCTGTGATGCCCTTTGTAACGGAAGAGGTCTGGCAGAAGCTCCCTCATTCGGGCGAGTCAATAATGGCCTCAACATGGCCGCATGTCCAGGACCAGATCATCGACGAAGATTCGGAAAAAGATATGGAACTTGTCATAGGTACAGTAACAGCCGTAAGAAACATGCGCTCTGTATGGCATATAGATTCAAGCCGGGCCCTTGATATAATGATAAAATCCAAAAACGAAAAGGCGAGAAAGGCCCTGCTCAAGAATACCGAATACATAAAACGCCTGGCAAAGATCAAAGACCTGAAAGTGGAAAGGGCGCTCAAAAAGCCAAAACATTCAGCAACCGCCATTGTGCGCGACACAGAGATTTTTGCGCCGCTTGAAGGTGTCATTGATTTTGATAAAGAAAGAAAGAATCTTACAAAGAAATTCGAAGAAATCGAAAGGGTCTTAAAAGGCATAAAGGAAAAATTGAAAAACATGGCCTTTTTATCGAAGGCGCCCAAAGAAGTGGTCGCCGGAGAAAAGGACAGGGCAAAAGGGCTTACAGCCGTGAGAGACCGCCTTAAGAAAAACCTGGAGGACCTCGAGTAGGATGCCGGAGATTTTTATTGATAAAAAAATTGTGGAGGATATTGTAAAGGCCGCTCTCAAAGAAGACATAGGGCCCAAGGATGTCACGACATCAGGCATTATCCCCAAAGGCCTTGATATAAGGGCTCATATCATTTCCAGGGAAGAGGGCATAGCCTGCGGCCTGGGGGTTGCCGAGAAGGTCTTCAGCGCATTGGACGAAAACACGCGATTCAGGCCCCTGCTTTCCGACGGTGATCTGCTGCACGAAGGAAAGGTTATTGCCTATGTCGAAGGAAAGGCACAGCACATATTAAACGGCGACCGCGTGGCATTGAATTTTCTGGGGAAGATGAGCGGCATTGCCACCAAGACGCGTAAATTCGTGGAAGGCTCGGCCGGCTCCCCGGCCAAAATCATGGATACGCGAAAGACCACCCCGCTTTTAAGAAAACTCGAAAGATACGCAGTCCGCGTTGGCGGCGGATATAACCACAGGGACGGCCTGTGGGACCAGGTGCTTATTAAAGATAACCACCTGGAAGCTATCAGCTGTCAGCCATCAGCTATCAGCAACATGATAGAAAACATAAGAAAAAAAATCCAGCGGAACATAAAAGTAGAAATCGAAATCGATAACCTAAAACAATTTGAAGAAGCCCTTAAAGGTAAGCCTGATATCATTATGCTCGATAATATGTCGATAGACGATATCAAAAAGTGCATGAAGCTGAGAAATAAAATCGGAAAATACCCCCTCATTGAGGTTTCCGGGAACATAACGCTGGAAAACATAAAAGAATATAGTGCGACCGGAGTGGAGCGCATATCTATCGGTTCGCTCACACACTCCGTCAACTCAATAGACCTGTCACTGGAAGTTGATGCCACACTTTAAGATAGTAAGTGATTATAAACCCAGGGGAGACCAGCCCAAGGCCATCGAAGAGCTTACAGGGGATCTTTCTAAACACAAAAAACACAACACCCTCCTCGGTGTAACCGGCAGCGGCAAGACCTTTACCGCCGCGCACATTATACAGAATCTGCAAAAGCCGACCCTTGTGATATCCCACAACAAAACCCTGGCCGCGCAGCTGTACGGTGAATTCAAGGAATTTTTCCCGCATAATGCGGTCGAGTATTTTGTAAGCTATTATGACTACTACCAGCCTGAGGCCTATGTGCCGCAGACCGATACATATATAGAAAAAGACGCATCCATAAACGACGAGATTGACAAGCTCAGGCTTTCGGCGACGAGTTCCCTGATGAGCCGTAAGGACGTAATCATTGTTGCAAGCGTCTCCTGTATATACGGCCTGGGCTCACCCGAAGATTACAGAGAGCTGCTCCTTGTCCTTGAAAAGGGAGGGGAAGCCGGCCGCGACGATATCTTAAAAAAACTTGTGGATATTCACTACACAAGAAACGACGTAGAGTTCCAGAGAGGTAAATTCCGGGTAAGGGGGGACGTAATAGAAATCTTCCCCGCCTATGAGTCAACGGCCTACAAGGTTGAATTATCCGGAAATAAAGTTGAAAAGATTTCTGAATTCGACCCATTGACGGGTAAAAAGATCTCGGAACCTCCCAAGATAGCCGTTTATCCGGCAAAGCATTTTGTAACCACAGAGGGCAAGCTTAAGCAGGCCATAAAGCTTATCGAAAAAGAACTGGAAGAAAACCTTAAATCTTTGAGAGGGAATAATAAACTGCTTGAGGCACAGCGCCTTGAGTCAAGGACAAGGTATGATATTGAGATGCTGACAGAATTAGGCTATTGCAGCGGTGTGGAAAATTATTCGAGGCACCTTTCCGGGCGGGCAGCCGGGTCAAGGCCGTCATGCCTCATTGATTATTTCCCCGACGATTTTTTAACTATTATCGATGAGTCGCACGTTACCGTACCGCAGGTGCGGGGGATGTCTCTGGGAGACCGGGCAAGGAAAGAGACGCTGGTAGAATACGGCTTCAGGCTGCCGTCAGCACTCGACAACCGGCCCTTAAGGTTCGAGGAATTCCAGAAGATTGTTAAAGAATGCCTGTATGTCTCGGCAACGCCTGCGGCGTATGAGCTTGAAAGAAGCGGAAAATCCGTAGAGCAGATAATACGGCCCACGGGCCTTGTGGATCCTGAAATCATAATAAAACCCACGCCAAACCAGCTGGATGATTTAATAAACGAGGTAAAGATAAGGTCAAAGCGCGACGAGAGGGTGCTTGTCACAACGCTTACAAAGCGCCTCTCGGAAGACCTTACAAGGTTCCTGGCCGATGCAGGCCTTAAAGTCCGCTATCTTCACTCTGAGATAAATGCAATAGAAAGGGTCCAGATACTGAAAGACCTGAGGCTCGGGGAATTCGACTGCCTGGTGGGAATAAATCTATTGAGGGAAGGGCTTGACCTTCCAGAGGTTTCATTAGTGGCTATACTGGATGCCGACAAAGAAGGTTTTTTGAGAAGCCAGACCGCGCTCATTCAGACTGCAGGCCGGGCCGCCAGAAATGTCAACAGCACCGTTATCATGTATGCCGACACCATAACAAATTCCATGAAACACACCCTTGAAGAAACAAACAGGAGAAGAAAAACGCAGCTTGAATACAACAAGGAAAATAAAATCACTCCCAGGAGCATAAAAAAGGCAATAAAAGACGGCATAGATTCATACAGAAAGGCGCGGGAGATTATAGCGGAGATAGCAGGTGAAACACAGGACGAACACGAAGTCCATGACGTAATATCAGAGCTTGAGCGGGACATGCAGCTGGCCGCGCGAAACCTCCAGTTTGAAAAGGCCATTGTCCTTCGCGAACAGATTAAAGAATTAAAGCGGAGCGTTTGACCCATGGAAGAAAAGATAATAGAACTATTCAAAAAATGCACAAACTCTCACGTATCCGGTGAAGAGTTAAGTAAAAAACTCGGCGTAAGCCGCACCAGCATCTGGAAGCATATGGAAAACTTAAGAAAACTCGGCTATGACATAGAGGCTACCCCGCACCTGGGCTACAGGCTGCTTGAGACCCCGGATAAGTTTCTACCGCATGAGATTTCCTGGGAACTGGGTACAAAGTTGATAGGGAAAATGATACATTCATTTAAATCGACTAAGTCGACCAATGACCTGGCATATAAGATGGCCGAAGAAGGTGCGGCTGAGGGCACATGTGTATTTGCGGAAGAGCAGACAAAGGGGAAGGGCAGGATGAGCCGCCTCTGGGTCTCTGAAAAAGGCGGGATATATGTCTCTATCATACTGAAGCCAAAGATGCTCCCGTCGGAAACTCCTAAAATAACCCTTGTTGCGGCAGTGGCAGTGGCCAATGCCCTGCGCAGGTCAACAGGCCTTGACTTTCTCATAAAATGGCCCAATGATATTTATATCAATGGGAAAAAGGCCTGCGGCATCCTCACGGAAATGAAGGCCGAACAGGACACAACACAGTTCCTGATAATAGGAATAGGCGTTAATGTAAATCAGGATAAAAAACACCTGCCCCCGCATGCAACATCTGTTTCTTTAGAATTGGGCAAACAAATATTCAAGGTGGACCTGGCCAAAAAAATATTAAAAGAAATTGAAAAACAATACTTATTGTTCAAAAAACAGGGCTTCAAGCCCATAAAAACAGAGTGGAGAGACCTTTCGGCTGTACTGGGAAAAAGGGTAAAGATCACATCCTTAAAAGGTGTTATAGAAGGCCAGGCACAGGATATTGATGACACAGGGGCGCTAGTTGTGAGATTGGACAACGGCTTTCTTGAGAAGATATTCGCAGGGGACGTGCTCCTGGCAAGGAAAGGTTAAATGAAAACCAAGTTCTTGCTCGCAATAGACATAGGCAATACAAACATCGTCCTCGGTGTATTCAAAGGCAGCCGCCTTTTATCAAAAAAATATATACCCACTCCGGATGCAGGGGTTCCCGCGAGACTCAGGAAAAAACTTAATGCAATCCCTCATATAAAGAAGGTAGACGCCATCATCATATCGAGTGTGGTCCCTGCCGCACTCAAAGGCCTGAAAAAGTGTGCCAGGCGCCTCAGGCCCGGGAAGGTCTTTGTCCTGGGCGAAAACATCAAAGCCCCGATTAAAAATCGGTATAGAAAACCCCGGCAGGTGGGCCAGGACCGCCTGGCAAATGGCGTGGCTGTATATAAGAGGTATAAAGGTGGTATAGTAGTAGACTTTGGTACTGCCGTAACGTTTGATTATATCTCCAGGAAAAATGAGTACCTGGGGGGTATCATATTCCCGGGATTACGGCTTTCCCTGGAGAACCTGTCCCTTAAGGCAGCGCTCCTTCCCAAGATAAGGCTAAAAAGGGCAAAATCTCTGCTGGGCAAGGACACTGCGGCAAGCATGCAAAGCGGAATATTAAACGGATATGCCTCCCTATGCGATGGTATTGTCAACAAGCTCAAATCCAGGTACGGCAGAGGGCTTGTCGTAATCGCAACAGGGGGAGATGCAAGGCTCCTCCGGCAATACTGCAGCTCAATCGACAAAATCGACCTCGATCTCACCCTAAAAGGCCTCCTCATCACATACCTAAAAAAGTAGGGACGGTTCTCAAATCGTGAGGAGACCTGTCCCAGACCTGAAGCGAGAAGTGTCCCCAATGGAAAAAATTGCTTGACAAGATAGGCATACTTTAGTATCATATTTAGCACTCTCTTAGTAAGAGTGCTAATTTCATTAAATCGTTATTTTAGCCTGGAAAGGAGGTAGTTGTAATATTATGAAAGTACAGCCATTAGGAGACCGTGTAGTATTAAAGGTACTGGAAGCCGAAGAGAAGACAAAGGGCGGCATAGTCCTTCCTGACACAGCAAAAGAGAAGCCCCAAGAAGGAAAGATCGTAGCCGTGGGAAAAGGCAAGGTCCAGGACGGCAAACAGATTCCCCTGGAAGTTAAAATCGGCGACAAAGTGCTTTTCGGAAAATATTCAGGAACAGAAATCACAGTAGACGGCGAAGAATTACTTATGCTTAAAGAAGAAGACATTCTCGCCATCGTAAAATAATAACAAAGGAGGAACAAGAAACATGGCAAAGCAGTTGGCTTTTAACGAAGAGGCCCGCCGCGCCATCCAGCGAGGAGTAGAGCAGCTTGCAAGAGCTGTAAAGGTTACATTAGGGCCAAAAGGCCGCAATGTAGTATTGGATAAAAAATTCGGCTCCCCGACTATCACAAAAGATGGTGTCACCGTGGCCAAAGAAGTGGAACTAAAAGACCCGTATGAAAATATGGGCGCAGAAATGGTAAAAGAAGTCGCATCCAAGACTTCCGATACCGCAGGTGACGGCACAACAACCGCCACAATACTGGCAGAATCAATCTTTAAGGAAGGCCTGAAGAACGTAACTGCCGGAGCGAATCCAATGTCTTTAAAGAGAGGCATCGAGAAGGCAGTGGAAAAGACAATAGAGGAACTTAAGAAACTCTCAAAGACCGTCAAGGACAAGAGAGAGATTTCTCAGGTTGCCACTGTTGCAGCAAACAATGACTCAACCATCGGCGAACTCATTGCCGAGGCAATGGAAAAGGTGGGAAAAGACGGCGTAATCACAGTTGAAGAGGCAAAATCAATGACCACAAGCCTCGATGTCGTCGAAGGAATGCAGTTTGATCAGGGATACCTCTCCCCGTATTTTGTGAGCGACCCTGAAAGAATGGAAGTAGTCCTTGAAAACCCATGCATCCTGATCTACGAAAAGAAAATCTCCAGCATAAAAGACATCCTGCCCCTGCTTGAAAAAATAGCAAAGACAGGCAGGCCCTTTCTGATCATCTCCGAAGACACAGAGAGCGAAGCCCTTGCAACATTAGTTGTAAACAAGCTTCGAGGTACTTTGAGCTGCTGCGCAATCAAGGCTCCCGGCTATGGAGACAGGCGTAAGGCCATGCTGGAAGATATAGCAGTCCTGACGGGCGGAAAGGCAGTCACAGAAGACCTCGGCATAAAGCTCGAGAACATAAGCCCTGACGACCTCGGAAAGGCAAAGAGGATAACAATAAACAAAGAAAACACAACTATAATAGAAGGCGCAGGAAAGGCCTCTGACATAACTGCAAGGATATCCCAGATAAAAAAGCAGATTGAGGCGAGTGATTCTGATTATGACAAAGAAAAACTCCAGGAGCGCCTTGCAAAACTCTCAGGTGGAGTAGCCGTTATAAACGTAGGCGCCGCCACTGAAACAGAGATGAAGGAAAAAAAGGCCAGAGTTGAAGACGCTATGCATGCAACCCGCGCCGCGGTAGAAGAAGGCATAGTACCGGGAGGCGGAGTCGCGCTTTTAAGGTGCATAGATAAACTCACCGCCCTCAAGCTTGCCGGCCAGGATGAGCAAACAGGGGTAAACATCATAAAACGCGCCTTAGAAGAGCCTTTAAGGCAGATCGTAGTTAATGCCGGATTAGAAGGCTCTGTAGTTGTCCAAAGAGTAAAACAGGAAAAGGCGAACACAGGCTTTAACGCCGAAACAGAAGAATACGTAGACATGATACAAAGCGGTGTTATTGACCCTACCAAGGTTACCCGCACAGCACTTCAGAATGCAGCCAGTATCTCAGGGCTGATGATTACCACCGAAGCGCTTATAAGCGATATACCTGAAGAAGAAAAATCAGCTCCAGCCATGCCGGGCGGAATGCCGCCAGGCGGAGGCATGGGAGGAATGTATTAAAAAAGGAGTCGAAAAAGCGAATAAAAGAAGTGAAAAATGGCCGAGGCTAAGCCTCGGTCATTTTTATTATTGACAAAAATAGCTATAAGCTGTAAGCTATAAGCTATACATTTGACTTTTTAATTTTTTTTACAGCTTACAGCTTAAGGCTTATAGCTTACAAGGAGTTAATTATGGGACAATGGATAGGCAAGGACAGAAAAGCCCGCCGATGCTACGGTTTTGATGAAGTGGCGCTGGTCCCGGGCAAAATCACAATAAATCCCGATGAAGTTGACGCAACATGGTCTGTAAGAGATATGAAGTTCCGTGTCCCGATAATCGCATCTGCGATGGACGGTGTAGTGGATGTCCCTTTTGCAAAGGCGATGGGTAAACTCGGGGGGCTTGCAGTACTCAACCTGGAAGGCATACAGACACGATACGAAAATCCTACCGATGTCCTGAAGCGTATAGCCAAGGCCACCACCCAGGAGGCAACGGAACTTGTTCAATCCATATATACAAAGCCGATAAAAGAAAAACTGATCGCTAAAAGAATAAAAGAGATTAAGGCCGCCGGGGTGCCGTGCGCGGTAAGCGCAATTCCGCAAAAGGCGGAGAAATTCGGTAAAATAGCGCAAGATGCCGGCTGCGACATATTTGTAGTCCAGGCCACAGTTACAACCGCAAAACATATCTCGACTAAATATAAGATCCTTGATTTCAAAAAATTCTGCAAAGAAATGAAGATCCCCGTCATCATCGGAAACTGTGTTACATACAACACTGCATTAGATCTTATGAAGGCAGGATGCGCCGGCCTCCTGATCGGTATAGGGCCGGGCACAGCATGCACCACCAGGGGCGTTTTAGGTATCGGGGTGCCGCAGGTAACTGCAACGGCAGACTGCGCTGCCGCAAGAGATTTTTATTTTAAGACAAAGGGCAGATATGTTTCCATAATTACCGATGGCGGGATGTCAAGCGGCGGAGACATATGCAAGGCCTTTGCATGCGGGGCAGACGCCGTAATGCTCGGCAACGCCTTTGCAAGAACCAAAGAGGCCCCGGGTAAAGGATTCCACTGGGGCATGGCAACACCTCACCCAAACCTGCCGCGCGGGACCAGGATAAAAGTGGGAACCACCGGAACACTTGAAGAGATACTCTTCGGGCCTGCAAGGCTCGATGACGGGTCTCAGAACCTCGTAGGGGCACTTCAGACATCAATGGGCAATGTCGGCGCTAAAAATATAAAAGAGATGCAGCTCACTGAACTCATAATCGCCCCTTCAATACAGACCGAAGGCAAGGTCTTCCAAACGGCCCAACGAGTCGGAATGTGTAAGTAATTTCAGCCAATGAAACACGCAAATTTTGCCCACCTACATTTGCATTCGCAGTACAGCCTCCTTGACGGCGCCTGCCAGGTAAAGAGGCTGATGAAGACGGTCAACAAGTACAAAATGCCCGCCTGCGCTATTACGGATCACGGCAACATGTTCGGCGCGATAGATTTTTACCAACAGGCCATGGCGGCCGGCGTAAAACCTATCATAGGCTGTGAAGTCTACCTTGCCCCTGACTCCAGGTTTGAAAAATCCTCCCACGGAATACAGGAGGCATCATTCCTTCTCATACTTTTATCCAAAGACGAAGAGGGCTACAGAAATCTCATCAAGCTTGTCTCGGCGGGATACCTGGAAGGATTTTACTACAGGCCCCGCGTTGATAAAGACCTCCTATCAAAGCACAACAAAGGAATTATCGCCTTGAGCGCATGCCTGAAAGGCGAGATCCCGCACCTTATCCATACGGGCCAGCTCGATCAGGCAAAAGCAGTCTCGGATCAGATGCTCTCCATCTTCGGAAGGGGAAACTTTTATTTTGAACTGCAGGACAATAAAATCCAGGAACAGTATACAGTTAACAAGGGGTTGATCAAGCTCTCCAAAGAACTTGATATACCGCTGGTCGCGACCAATGACGTGCACTATCTCAACAAAGATGATGCCCGGGCGCATGAGGCGCTTTTGTGCATACAGACACAGACCACCCTCGACGACCCCGAAAGGATGAAGTTCCAGACAGACGAATTTTACTTCAAATCCCCCGACGAGATGAAAAAGGCCTTTTCTGAAACCCCTGAGGCAATCGCCAACACCATAAAGA
Organism: uncultured Planctomycetia bacterium; assembly: GCA_964451625.1. Classification (GTDB taxonomy): domain Bacteria; phylum Omnitrophota; class Gorgyraeia; order JABMRJ01; family CAYVIU01; genus CAYVIU01. The sequence continues at coordinate 10,137 of CAYVIU010000026.1, forward strand.
TAGTCGAAGAGTGTAATCTGGAGCTCGATTTTACAAAGGCATATCTCCCTCACTATGAAGTACCCCAGGGCACAACAAGGGAAGAACTCCTTACAAAGTTTTGTAAAGAGGGATTGGAAAAACGCTACGGAAAGATCGAAGAAAACGTCGCAAAAAGGCTTAATGAAGAGCTTGAAATTATAAAAAAGAGTGACTACACAAGCTATTTTCTTATTGCATCCGATTTTGTGGGCCACGCCAAGTCCAAGGGCATCCCGGTCGGGCCCGGCAGGGGTTCTGCGGCAGGGAGCATTGTAAGTTTTGCATTAGGCATCACTGACATAGACCCTTTAAAATACGACCTGCTTTTTGAAAGATTCTTAAACCCTGAAAGGGTAAGCCTTCCCGATATAGACATAGACTTCTGTTACGAACGGCGCGGTGAAGTCATAGACTACGTAACCAGTAAATATTCGAAAGACAATGTTGCCCAGATCATAACATTCGGCACCATGATGGCCAAAGGCACTGTGCGCGATGTCGGAAGGGTAATGGCCATGCCCTATGCCGATGTAGATAAAATCGCCAAGCTCATCCCGAATGATTTGGGAATTACAATTGCCCAGGCCATGGAGCAGGAGCCCGAACTAAAACAACTTTATAAAAATGATCCGCAGATAACCCAGCTCATGGACATGTCCATGTCGCTTGAGGGCCTTACGAGGCACGCCTCCACACATGCGGCAGGAGTAGTTATAAGCGAAGAGCCGCTCATCAATCATGTCCCCTTATTCAAGACCGGAGATGACCAGATAACAACCGGCTATCCGATGACATCGCTCGAGAAGATAGGCCTTTTAAAAATGGATTTTCTTGGCCTTCGAACCCTCACTGTTATCGATGAAACCCTCAAAATCATCCAGCGCACACAAGGCACTGAAGTAAAGCAAAGCGAAATCCCCATGAATGACCCCAAAACATTTGAGCTTTTCTGCAATGCCGCCACCATTGGCATATTCCAGCTGGAAAGCTCAGGCATGAGAGACCTCTTAAGAAAACTAAAACCCGAAAAGTTCGAAGACATCATAGCCATCCTCGCATTATTCAGGCCGGGCCCGATCGGAAGCGGCATGGTGGACGACTTTATCTCAAGGAAAAACGGCAAGGTTGACATAAAATATGACCACCCGAGCCTTGAACCAATTTTGAAAACAACCTACGGGATTATTGTATATCAGGAACAGGTAATGAGAATAGCCAATGTGCTTGCTGGTTTTAGTCTGGCTCAAGCAGATTTACTGCGTAGGGCTATAAGTAAAAAAATACCGGATGTAATAAGCGGGGCTAGAAATGATTTTATAAACGGCTGTGTTAAAAATAAAGTTGATAAAAAAATAGCTGACAAGGTTTTTAATTTAATCGAATACTTTGCTAATTACGGATTTAATTTGAGTCACAGCGCGGCGTACGCGATGATTTCGTATCGCACGGCGTATTTAAAGGCGAATTATCCGGTTGAGTTTATGACAGCACTTCTGACAAGTGAAAAAGACAACATGGACAAACTCGTCCTGTATATCGATGAAGCCTCCAGGATGGGCATAAAGATACTGCCGCCTGATGTAAACACGTCTTTTGCAAAATTTACCGTTGTTGAAAACGACATACGTTTCGGCCTCACCGCCGTAAAAAACGTGGGGCAGGGGGCAATAGACTCCATCATAGAAGCCAGGAAGGTCCACAAAGAATTTAAATCCCTGTATGACTTCTGTGAACATATAGACTCAAGGCTCGTAAACAGAAAAGTCATTGAAAGCATGATAAAATGCGGCGCGCTCGATGCCTTTGGATGTCATCGATCTCAACTCATGGCTATCCTTGACAGGGCAATGGAGGTGGCAGGAGGAATACAAAAAGACAGGATGAACGGCCAGCTTTCATTCTTTGATACATTTGAGGATCAAAAATCATTCAGCAAAAGTTTTCAGGATATGCCGAATATCCCTGAATGGCCCGAACACCAGCTCCTTTCCTATGAAAAACAGCTTTTAGGGTTTTATATCACAAAACACCCCCTTGCAAGATATGAAAAGGTCCTGGCCAATTATGCAACCTGCTCTGTAACAGACCTCAGTACGTTCAGGGACGGCGATGAAGTATTCATAGGCGGCATTATAAACAAGGCCCGGTTCACGGTCACCAAAAAGAGCGGTGAGAAAATGTCAATTGTAAAACTGGAAGACCTGAACGGCGTCCTGGAAGTCCTGGTATTCCCAAGCACCTTCCAGAAGGTCGGAAAACTCGTGGTAGAAGACGCGATAGTATTCTTTAAAGGCCGGGTGAGCCTGAGAGAAGAAGAACCCCGGCTCATTGCAAGTGATATTATACCAATAGAAGAAGTGAAGGCAAAATATACGCGGGCCATTAACATAGACCTTATAAGCGCAGGCCTTGAACAAAAGGCCCTGGATTCAATAAAAGGCATTTTATCCAACTACCCCGGAGACATCCCTGTATATCTCAATTTTGTGACCCCTGAAGACAGGCGTATCAGGGTCATGGCAGGCGACCATCTCAGGGTCCAGCCCAGCGACATCCTAATAAACAAGCTGGAAGAGCTCGCAGGCACCGGCACAGTAAACCTAAGCTCCC
>CAYVIU010000027.1:0-12564 GCA_964451625.1 uncultured Planctomycetia bacterium
GTATTTCCTCGAGTATTTTTTTAGGGATTTTCTGATCTGTGTATGAGCGTACACTGCGCCTGGATTTTATGTTCTCAATTGTATAGTTCATACCTTATTCTCCGTTTCAAGCCAGGCCTTGGTCCTCCGCAGGCCCTCTTTCATGTCCACCTGCGGGGTGTAGCCAAGCTCCTGCCTAATCTTTCCGATATCAAAATCAAGGTTAAGGCTCAAGAACTTAAGGCGCGTTTTGTTTAAAAGAGGCGGTTTTTTGGCCCTGGTCAGCCTGGCGAAAAACTCCAGGATACTGCAGAGTGTATAGGCCACCTGCTTCGGTATGTGTTTTTTGGGCCTGTTAAAACCCCACATATCTGAAACCATATTCACGACATCCATCATAGTCATGCCGCTGTCATTGGTTACATTATAGACCTGATTCAGGGACTTGGCTGAGTAAGAGGCATCCACAACGGCATTGGCAAGGTTTTCAACGTAGATCATGTTGACCTTGTTCAGTCCGCTTCCCACAAAAATAAACCTGCCATTTTTTATGTAGTTAACCATGCCCGGGATAACCTTCGCGTCGCGCGGCCCGAAAACAAAGCCAGGCCTTATAACACTGAAGGGAATCTTGTTGTCCGTGCAATAGCTGACAACGAGTTTTTCTGAATCGATCTTGGTGTCCGCATAGACGTCGCCTGTTAAGTTGGCCGGAGGGTTTGAAGGGGTTTTGTGGTGGTCTCTCATGCCAAGCACTGCCAGGCTGCTTACATATATAAATCTTTTTACCTTTTCGCCGTTGGCTGCCTCGAGGACCTTTTTTGTGCCTCCTACATTTACATTGTACGCGGTTTCCCTGGGCACCCAATCCCCCACTATCGCAGCCGAATGAAAGATCTTGTCCATTCCCTTGACTGCCTGGCGAATAGACTGTGCGTCGGTCAAATCCCCGTATACAATTTCCACTCCGAGAGATTTTAAAAATTTGACATTGCTTGTTTTTCTGGCCAGGACCCTTACCTTCTCGCCCCTCTTAACCAGTTTTTCAGCTATGTGGCTGCCGATAAAACCTGTTGCGCCTGTAACTAAATTTTTCATGTTTTTATTTCCTCCTGTTTTTTAAAACTCCGCTGGCAATACTGATTAACTCCGTGTCACCTATTTCTTTCCTGTTGACTGCCGCTTCTTTGAACTTATCATAAATGGTATCTAATCTATTGTCTTTTTCGGAAATCCTATAACCGAGTTTATTGAGGCGATCGGTCAATGCATGTTTTCCGGAATGTTTTCCAAGCACAATCCTCGTCCCCTCCTGGCCTACATCCTGGGGCTTTATAATCTCGTATGTAACCCTCTTTTTTAACAATGCCGCCTGATGGATCCCTGCCTCTGTCGCGAATACATTTTCTCCCACAATCGACTTGTTTGCTGAAATGCTCAACCCCGTAAGCTGTGAAACAAGCCGGCTTGTTTTATACAGTTCCTTCGTATTAACGCCGATCCTGGCCTTATAATAACTCTGTTTTGCCTGGAGCGCCATTACGATTTCTTCCAGGGATGTATTCCCGGCGCGTTCTCCTATGCCGTTTACAGTGCATTGTATGATATTCACTCCGCTTTTTATCGCCGCCAGCGCGTTGGCAACCGCAAGGCCTAAGTCATCGTGGAAATGCACGGCAAGGAAGGCCTTGTCAAGATTGCGGACGTTTAGTTTTATATTTTCTATTATGTCTTTTACCTCTTCGGGTATGAGGCAGCCCACCGTATCCGGAAACCCCACAACCATCGCCCCTGCCTTTATGGCCTCTTCATAGGCTCTATATAAAAAATCGGGTTCGGTGCGGGAGGCATCCTCTGCGCCGAATGCAATATTGTCGCTGTATTTTTTTGCGTAGCTGATGGTCTCTTTTATTATCTGAATGACTTCTTCTTTTGTTTTGCCCAGGGAATATTTGCGTAATATCGGAGAGGTGCCGAGGAAAATACCGAATCCCCATTTATGGGCATTCTTGAGGGCTTCCCTGGCGCAATCAATGTCTTCTTTTCTTGAACGGCAAAGGGCGGTTATGACGGGACGGTGGACGTTTTCTGCTATGAGCTTTACGGCTTCGAATTCTTCCTTGGATGATATGGGAAACCCTGCCTCTATGGAATCCACTCCGAGCGTGTCCAGCTGTTTTGCAATCTTTAATTTATCCGCGACACCCAGTCCTGCGCCAGGCGCCTGTTCGCCATCACGGAGGGTGGTATCCCCTATAAAAATCCTGCCTTCTTTCTTAATCCTTTTTATGAGCAGGTCCTTTACCCTGCCCCGAAAAACGGATTCAAGGTTTTTAAGGAACTCTCCCATGGCTACTTCCCCCTCAGCCTTTTAATAATCTTTTTTATGAGGATCCATTCCCCCACTTCGTTCTTCTCGAAACGGGTGTGGCCTATCCATTGCAGCAAGTAGCCCATAAAAAGATTGAGGAAGCCTGCCTGCGGGCTTCCCGTAAAGAGCTGGAATATACCAAAAAATGCCAGGGGCACACCTATTATGTGCAGAACCCTGTCCACATTATTCTTATGGCGCGAGGAATAGTCCTGAACAAACGCTCTCAGGGGATCTAGTGATTTCATTATGATAGAATTATATCATACTATAGGGCTTAAATCAAATTAACAAACTAAAGACGTTTTCGAAATTAGCTTGGACACTGTACCCGGTTTTACTCACGACAGTGTACTCAGTTTTGTAACTAAGTACATAGGGGGTACAGTGTCGTGAGGGATTTCGAAAACGTCTCTAGGCTTTTGTGTTATTTATGAGGGAGGACAGTGGAATGGTGAACCAGCTTGAGGGTGATATCGTCAATGATGGCGTATATGCAGGGTATGACTATGAGGGTGAGTGCGGTTGCGAATACCAGGCCCCAGCATATGGCCATTGCCATCGGGATGAGGATTGGGTCGCCCCCGCCTATGCCGTAGGCAACCGGCATAAGGCCGAGGACCGTGGTTATGGTGGTGAGTATAACGGGCCTGAGCCTGAGCTGTCCGGCCTCTATTATGGAGTGGCGCCTGTCCAGGCCTTTTTCTCTCAGGCGGTTTATAAAATCGACCAATACGATGGAGTCGTTCACCACGACTCCGCTTAAACCCACCAGGCCTATTATTGCCAGAAAGCTGAACGCCTCACCGTGCACAATAAACATAACCACAACACCGATAAGGCCGAATGGTATGGCAACCATGACAACCAGGGGCTGGATAAGGGAGTTAAAGTTTGACGCAAGGATAAGGAAAACGAGTATGCCTGCAAGTATGAATGCCTTAAACAGGCTTGCCATGGACTTGACCATCTCTTCATGCAGGCCGCCGTATTTAACGGTGTACCCTGAATATTCGTTTTCTATATTCTTAAACTCTTTTATGAGAAGTTTATTGACCTTTATGGGTTTTATCACGTCGCTGTCCACATCGGCCATTACCGTTACTACCCTTTTCCCATCGAGATGGCTTATGTTGAATATGCCTTCTTTTTCTTCCAGGCGCGCGATGTTTTTAAGCGGTATGAGATGGCCGAATTTGTTGGGTATCAGAACCTTGTCAAACGCCTTGAGGTTGTTTCTTTCTTCCTCGGGGAACCTCACGAGCACGTCTATCTCCTCGGCGGCCTTTTCTCTTTTTATGGACGTCGCTATTCCCCCTTCAAATACATTTCTTACGGAGCCGGCGATTTCCCCGACGGTCAGATAGGCATTGCTGGCCTGGTTTGCGTCTACAACAACCATTATCTCTTTCTTTCCAGGTTCATAATCATCGTTTACATCAGACACACCGCGGATGGTGCGTAAATAATTTTTAAATTTCTCGGCAATCTCTACCATGACAGTGTAATATTCGCCCCTTATCTTTATGGCGACGGGTTTTCCCACCGGCGGGCCGGGCCTTACCTTCTCATAAGTGAGGCGCTCGAAATCCTTTATATGTTTTGTTTTTAATCTCAGGCCTTCTATAATCTCTTTCGCGTTTCTTTTCCTTGCCGATTCAGGTGTGAGGTAGACCACTATTTGCACAAGGTGTGAGCCGCGGCGGGCATGCGGGCTGTGAGGGTCTTCGGCAACTATCCCTATCTGTGTAATGAAAGACTCCAATTCATTATCCGGCAGCTCGGAAATTTTATTTTCAACTTTAGATATGTACTCATTTGTCTTTTCAAGGGGGGTGCCTATTTTTGCCTCGCCTCTTATAAAAAATATCTCTATACCCCTGGACGAAAACATTTCAAAAGGCATTACCTTGACGGCCAGGATAACACAGATCACAAATGCTATAAATACTCCTATGCACACCCTGTATCTCTCTTTTATGGCCTTGTTTAAAACACCTGTGTAGAACTTAAGAAGTTTTTTAAACCATTCTGTGTTTTTCTTGGATACAACCTTTCCCTTTTTATCTTTTTTTATGCGGACAAAATCAGCTATGTGCGAAGGGAGTATTATAAATGCCTCGAACATGGATGCGGCAAGGGCAATTACTATGACTATGGGAATGTACCTTACAAACTTGCCCATGATACCGCTCATCATCATCAACGGCGTAAAGGCCGCTATCGTGGTCAATATTGTAGCCGTTACGGGCTTCATGACCTCCTGTGTGCCGGCAATAGCTGCCTGGCGCGGCGGCATACCGTTTTCCATATAACGGTAACAGTTCTCGGATATGATAATACCGTCGTCGACAAGCATTCCGAGCACTATGATGAGCCCGAACATGGTTATGAGGTTTATGGATAAGCCCATGAAGCTCATTATAACGAAGGCTGCAAGGAACGCGATCGGTATACCGATGGCTGTTACAATGGCGATGTACCTGTTTAAGAATATAAGGAGTGAAGTTATTACCAGTATGAAGCCAACGATACCGTTTCTCTTGAGTACGTTCAGCCTTCTTTTTATATAAAAGGAAAGGTCATCTACATATGCTGTCTTGAGTCCGGGCGGGGATGTTTTTATAAACTGATCGTGCGTTTCTTTCACCCTGCTTACCACATCTATGGCATCGGCTGCGGATTTTTTAATGACAACAAGGTATACTGACCTGGTCCCGAAGGTTTTATCTATTGTTTCTTCTTCATGAAATGTCTCTTTTACGGCCGCGATGTCTTTTATCCTTATCCAGCCGCCTATATCACTGGCCCTGATAACAACTTCTTCTATCTCCTCTTTTGTGGTAAACTCCCCCGTTGTCCTGATATTAAATTCACTTGTCCCGCTGACTATGGAGCCTCCGGGTATGCTTATGTTTCTCTTTTTCAAGGCGTCCATTATCTCTTCTATTGATATGTGGTATTCACGCAGCTTGTCAGGGTCAACCTCAACCCACATCTCCGGATCCCGCCAGCCATAGCGGCGCACTATTGCCACTCCGTCCACATCCAGGAGCCTGTCTTCAAGGCTCTCGGCTATAGCCTGGAGTTTCTTTTCTTCTATCGCGCCGCTCAGGGCAATGCCGATAACAGGTATGTTTCTCGCATCCCGTTCCGAGAGCAATGGATCGTCTTTGATGCCGTCGGGTAAGTTTTTAACCCTGTCCAGCGCCTTCTGGATATCATTTACAACTTTATCTTTATTTTTTACATCAGGGTCTATCTCTAAAATTATTGTCGAAAGGCCCTCTATTGAGGAAGAGCGTATTTCTTCTATGTCATCGACTTCCTTTAATTCCTTTTCCAGGGGTATCGTGAGGAGCTTTTCCACTTCTTCGGCTGAGGATCCCGGGAAGGCGGTGTTTATCATGGTCATGTCAAAGGAGATATTGGGAAAGGCCTCCCTGCTCATCCCGACCGAGGCCACAATACCGGCTATGATGATAAAAACGCTCAGGAGGTTTATGAACATCGAGTTTTTTACGGAAAATTCTGCAAGTTTCATTTCGCTGCCAGCCCTCTCCTCGTAAGAAATGTGTCTTCAGTAAGATATAATTCTATGAGTGCCCTTTTGTATTCCCTGATCGACCTCAATGTCCTGACCATTGCGTTCAAATAATCTTCCTGAAATCTCACTATGCGGTCACTGTCGGAACGGCCGTATCCGAACTGTGTCATTTCTTCATCGAGTTTATCCTTCTGAAGGGCCTCCACAGTTTTATTTTTATTCACTCTCCCCCTGTATACATTCACCTTTCTTACGCTGTCGTCCACATCCCGGACTATTGTCTTCTCCGTCTTTTTAAGATTTATGAGGGCCTTTGCCTTCTCTGCCTTAGCTTTATTGTATTCACTCCTTGCAGATCTGTCTTCAAAAGGAAAAGAGAATGTCGCTTTTCCGTAGTAATCGGGATTCTTATCGGAAAAGCTGTCATCGGCCGCACCCTTGGGCATCTTGTTGACACCGTTCAGTTTTAATGACCCTTCCAGGTCCAGCTGCGGCCAGCGCGCGTTTCTCTTCATATCAAATTTTATTTTCTTTGCCTTGATATCATTTTTTGCCCGTTTATAATCACGCCTGTTCCCAAATGCTGTCTTCAGGCTCGGGATAAGAGAAAAAATGGTTTCTTTGACGTCCAAAACTGCCACAGGCAGTATGTCTTTCTGTGTGTTCGGATGATTTATTAAAAGTTTCAGTGCGCCTATGGCGTTTGCTAAATTGTTTCTCTCAAGTTCAAGTTCCGAGGCGCGGAGTTCTCTGTTTGCCTCTGCCGCAAAAAGGTCTGTCGGCTCTGATGTGCCGAGTTTGCTCTTTTTTATATTTATCTCATAGAATTCATCCGCCCTTTCATACATGTCTTCGCCTATCTCAACCAGCTTCAGCGCCACAACCACGTCCCAGAAGGCAATTTCAACATCTGCAAGGTGTTTTTCGATCCTGTCCAGGACCTCGGAGCTGTAATTTTTTACATCTATCTTTGTTATTCTTACATTGCCCCAATCTTCCATGCCAAAGAAGTTCCTTAAGAGGGGCTGGGTAAATGTTACTGCAAGCTCGGATTCATAATATGGATTCAGCGTAGCAAACGCTGAATCGGTGCTTTCCCTTGTCAGGTCATAACTGACTGTCACATTTGTGCCGGTTATAAACTTCTTTGAAACCTCCGCGCCCACACTGCCCGTATGTGAAACGCTTCCTAATATAGTGGTGGGTTTTGCGCTTTTATCATATTCATAATCAGCGGTCAGCTTAAGGACTGTATCGTATATTGATTTGGCCTCATCTATATCCTGCTGGCTTATGTATCTGTCATAAAAGGCCAGCTGCACATCAAAATTATTAAGGAGTGCTATCCCAAGCACCTCGTTCAGCGAAAGGGAAATATAATAAGGCTTAACCTCTACCGGGTCCAATACTTCAGCCCGGGAAAGGCCCGGAGCAGAAGAAAGCAGAATACCAATGATTAATATAATACTTAAAGATTTCATTTGTGGCCCTCTGTTAATACCCGGCAGAGCTTCTTTAATGTATCCAGGTAGCGTTTTCGCTCAATAGATGTAAGCTTGCTGAACATATTCATCATCATCCGGTAGCGCACCTTCTGTATGTTGTCTATGATCCCCTTGCCCTTTTTAGTCATCTCTACATATATGACACGCCTGTCTTTTTCATCTGTTACACGTTTTATAAGGCCTGACTTGATCATGCGGCTTACGAGGCCTGTTGCGGCAGATGTGGTTACGCCCAGGTTTCTCGCAATCTTCGACATCATGAGGCGCGATTCCTGCTTTAGTATGTTTAATATCAGCATCTGGGGAACGGTTATATTCCCGGCTGACAATGCCTTTGCCTGCCTCCTCAGTATCTCTTTCATGAAGACCGGCATGATATGGGCCATCTCCTGGCCGAATTCATATAGGGATTTATCCATTTTTGTTTACCCCCTTAATAGTTAATGGTGTTAACTATTGACACTGTAAAGTATACACTAAAAAAAGAGGGTTGTCAAGGGCTTGGACTACGTGTCGACCGCGTAGGTTTGGTGGAGTTAGTTCTACTTAACCTACGCGGTCGACATCGAGGTTGGCATTAAGCGGGTTAAATCAGGAAGGTTTTTTTGATTTTTGCGCCGAATTTGAGGTATATGAGGGCTGCGATGGCCAGTTTAAAGGCTGCACCGGGAAGGAAAGGCAGCACTCCGAGCAGATATGCCTTATAAAAACTTATATTTAAGGAAATGGAAAGCCATGATATGCCGCAAAGATAAATACTTATAAGGCCGATGGCAAATACACCCAATTTCCACCATGCGCGTTCGCTTATATCTATGAGCCTTCCCACTAAAAAGGCTGAGACTATAAAACCTATCAGGTATCCGCCCGTAGGCCCTGCCAGGTAAAGGAGCCCTGTACCGGCACCTGTAAAAACAGGCAATCCTATTAGGCCCAGCACCAGATACCCTGCCTGGCTCAATGCACCGAGTTTTTTTCCGAGGATGGCGCCGGCAAGAATCACAAAAAATGTCTGCAGGGTTATAGGCACAGGGGTAAAGCCCAGTGGAACCCTCACATATGCCCCTAAGCTGGTGAGGATTATAAACACCATCACACCGATGCTGTTGGCAAAGGCCTTATCCTTAACTAAATCTCTTTCCTGAACCGCATTTCTTATATTCATAATATACAAGAATACTATAGTTTTTTGTGTTTGTCAAATCAAAACTCCGCCTCTATGCCGGCTATGACCCATCTGCCCGGGGGGGTAATGTCTTCCACTTCAGTGTAAAAGGTATTGAACAGGTTCGCGCCCTCTACAAAAAGCCTGGCCTTAAACTTTTTATATGTAATGTCTTTATACAATTTTGCATCCAGGAGAAAGTGGCCGTCATGGTCGACCCTGTCTTTGAATGACAGGTCAACCGCTGCATCAAATCCGAAAGGGAGCCTTCCTTCAAGATGCATATTGGCGTGGTCCCTTAAAAAGACAAGGGCATATTTTGATTTCAGGTCTTCTGCCCCTTCCCTGTCCGAATCGAGATGGCCGTAGGAAAAACGGATAAGTTTAAGGGGATAATCCTCCTCCAGCTCTACGGGCGCAAAGCTTATCATTGCCTCTATCCCGTCAGTAGTGAGCTCGCCTATATTTTTTGCCTGCCAGGGCTGGCCGGAACCGGTCCGTGTCCAGTCTATGACATTCTCGGCATCTCTCCTGAAGATATCGCACTGGATGGCCGCCCCCCGCTCTTTAAAATTCACGCCCGCTTCATAGCTCCAGCTGGACTGCGGCATGAGTGAATCATCCCCTATATTGCCGGAGCTTACATAATACAATTCAGTAAAGGACGGTGTCCTGTAGGACCTGCCTACTGAGGAATGCAGATTAAACGATTCGGTCACCATATATCCTATATCTCCCGAGGGCGACCATTCATTCCCCCATTTATAGAAATGATCATACCTTATGCTTGCGTTAGAAGTGATCCTGTCTGTAATCTTGGGGGATAACGCCAGCAAAACCGCCTCTCTCTGATGTGAATGAAATCCGAGGTTCCCGCTTTCGAGTTTGTCATTGGCTATCTCGGCCCCTACCGTGTACCTTCCGAAATATGAATCCACGTGCATCAGGACTTCCGCTCCATACACATAACTTGTGTGGAAATTCTCATACCAGCCCCTTCGTTCGCTGTCCAATATAAATTTATCGGCATGGCGCCTATAATAGAATTTGGGCTCTATCCTGAACTGGTGGGGTTTGAATACCCCGTCTAATTTAAAAAAGCGTGTATCCGTATGTTCTTCTTCTCTTGGATAGAGATTGGAATAAAAGCTATCCGCGCCAAAGTCATTGTCCTTCCATCCGAATTGAAAATTGAGGTTGCTCTTTTCAAAATCAAGAGAAGAAAAATATGAAAGTGTCGTAATATCAAAATCTGTATAATCCCTCCACCCATCTGATCTTTTATTTTCAAAAGACACCCTGTTATTTAGCTTCATTAAAGGAAAGGTGACTGAAGCAATGTTGGCAAAAAAATCATTTTCACCGTAAGAAGTAGCGGCCTTTGCGCTGAAGCCGGTTGGTTTTTTTGTTATTATGTTAACCGCCCCGCCAAAGCCGTCTGCGCCATACACACCTGAAGTATGGCCCTTGACCACTTCTATCCTCTCTATATCATACAGTGTAAAAGGAATGTCCATATTGTGATGGCCTGTCTGAGGATCATTGACCCTGACACCGTCTATCATTATCAGGTTCTCCTCAAAGTTCGCGCCTCTTATGGAAACATCCGCCTGAACTCCAAAACCTCCCCTTCTCCTCATGTCCACGCCCGGGGTGTGAGATAGAATTTTTGGTATTGAAGTATAGGCGTGATTAGACAATTCGTCCTGGGCTATTACGCTTGTTGAGCGGTTTGACTGATAGGCCGATACAGGGGTTTTATAAGGGGTGATTACCAGGGGTTTCAGTTCGTAAGAGGTTTCCCCGGCATATATAGAGGTATTTAGTATAATATAATTATATAATACTATAGTGAGTAATATAACACTAAGACGTTTCATTCAAACGTTAACCCTTGAGTAAGCTACGGTTGACAATAGAGCCAAAAAACTACCGAGGCTAAGCCTCGGTAGTTTACTGATTATATTTTAACGGTGTCCTGTAAAACTGCATTCAGGGCAATCTCGGCAATCTTTTTGCCTGAGAGGAGCATTCCGCCGAATGTCGGGCCCATTCTTGGTATGCCAAATACTGTGGAAACCGACATGCCGCATGCCAGGAGCCCCGGATATATTTCCCCGGTCTTTTCTACGAGCAAATCTTCAGAGCTTGCAACGTCCATGGCACCGAAACCTTTCAGCTTCAGGAGCCCTCTTCTTTCAAGCGCGCTCGCTACACAGGCATCGTGGCCGGTTGCATCAATGACCACTTTTGATTCTATGGAAACCGGATCAACGCATGTAATGGCGCGGGGAAGTGCTGAGACAGGTGTCCAGTTGATCACAACACCTTTCACTCTTCCGTCTATATGAACAACATCCTTTGCCTGGGTCATATTTATGATCTTTACCCCTGCATCACAGGCAGATGCAATAAGTTTGGAACATGCGTGCGGGCCGTCTGCGACAAAAAGGCCGTCAACATATTCCTTATAAGGTATTCCTAATTCATCTAAAACAGCCTGGGCCGGCTCCCTGACGGTGAGCTTGTTCATAAGGTACCCGCCGATCCAGAAACCGCCGCCTAAATAATTATTGCTTTCAAGTATAAGGGTCTTTACTTTATTCTTTGCAAGTTCCCTTCCGGCTACGAGCCCGCTCGGGCCGCCGCCGACGATTATAACATCGCTTGTGGTAAACTCTTTGAATTCCTTCAGGAACTCTTCTGTTATTGCATTTGTAATCTGCGCTTCACTGGTTTTCTTAAATATAGCCATTTCATACCTCCTCGCCTGCCCTGGGCAGGCCTTAATAAAAGACATTTAATCATGAAAAGGGACTAATGTCAAGCTATAATTTATTACTGCCCTTTTTAAAAAAAATATTGACATGTAAGTAAATCTATTATATAATTACTACTATTCCTATTGGATTGGTGGGGAATATATTCGGGTTAAAAAGGATAATTTATCATGAAGCTTTCGACTAAAGGCAGGTATGGTGCAAGATTGATGCTGGACTTAGCCGTGCATCATGGAAAAGGCCAGGTCCTGTTAAAGGATATTGCCAAGAGACAGGAAATATCTGAAAAATACCTTGGCCATCTTATGCCCCCTCTCAAGGCAGTGGGATTAATCAATTCAAGCCGGGGGGCGCATGGAGGATATTCGCTTAATAAATCTCCAAAAAAGATAACCCTGGGACAGATTGTCCGCGCCGTGGAAGGCGATATGTCTATTGTAGAATGCGTCAACTCACCCAAGGTGTGTGATAGAGTTGACTTTTGTGTTACCCGGGACATATGGAATGAGATATCAAAAAAGGTTGCTGATGTGCTGGATTCCGTTACCCTGCAGGATATGGTCGCCAAACACAACAAAAAGCTTAAATCCAAGACTTTAACATACAATATATAGGAGGAAGCAAAAATGGCAAAGGCAGCTAATAATATAACCGAGCTCATAGGCAATACCCCTCTTGTAAAATTAAACAGGATTGTATCTGAAGGAAAAGCTGTTATCTTTGCAAAGCTTGAAAGCTTTAATCCACTCTCGAGTGTAAAAGACAGGATAGGGGCCGCCATGATTAAGGACGCGGAGGAAAAGGGATTAATAAAAAAGGGCGCTACAATCATTGAACCCACAAGCGGCAATACCGGAATCGCCCTTGCCTTTGTTGCCGCGGCAAAAGGATACAAGCTTACCCTTACAATGCCTGATACTATGTCAGTGGAACGAAGGCAGCTTCTTTCCCTTTTTGGCGCAAAGCTGGTATTGACACCGGGCGCAGAAGGTATGGCCGGGGCGGTGAAAAAAGCCGAAGAACTCGTAAAAAGCACACCTAATTCATTTATGCCGCAGCAGTTTAAGAACCAGGCAAATCCAAAAATACATAAACTGACCACTGCCGAGGAAATATGGCGTGACACCGATGGTAAAGTTGATATCTTAATAAGCGGCGTTGGTACGGGCGGGACTATTACGGGAGTAGCAGGCGCATTAAAAAAGAAAAAGCCCGCA
>CAYVIU010000028.1:0-956 GCA_964451625.1 uncultured Planctomycetia bacterium
GTTACACCGCACATAAACGTGGAAGGCGACATATCAGTAGACCTTAAACCTGAAATAAGCGACCTCCTGCGTTACGATACACTTGATGCATCAAGGGGAATCGTCGCGCCCGTGTTCTCAACAAGAGAGGCCACAAGTCAGGTTATGCTGAGAGACGGAGAGACCATAATGCTCGGCGGCCTTATAAAAAAGACAGTTTCGGATAAGGTAAACAAGATTCCCTTCCTGGGCGATATACCATTAATAGGAAAGACATTCTTTACAAAAACCGAAAAGGCCGTTGACAGGACAGAGCTGATCATCTTCTTAACAGTTCATCTCCTTAAGGAAGAATGGGTCGCGCCCGCAGGCTCTGCCGCCGCCTATGTCCCGATGCCGCTTGTAAAGGATGAGGAAATCGCGGAATTTGTACCCGTGGCGCCGCCGGCAGCCGAAGAAAAGAAAAAGGCGTGGTGGCAGTGGTGGTAAAAGTCGTTTTTACAAAAAAGGGCCTCATCCGCTTCATATCGCACCTTGACCTGATGAGATTGTTCCAGCGCGCGGTAATGAGGGCGGAGTTGCCCGTTACAATATCCAAGGGCTTTAGCCCTCGTCCGAAGATAAGCATTCAACCGGCCCTGAAACTGGGGTTGGAATCCGACTCCCTGGAACTCACCATCAAAATGGACAAGTGGCAGAAGCCCTTATCCATAAAAGAAAAATTACAGGGCGAAATGCCCGAAGGAATAGAAATTAAAGAGGTAAAACCAAACTGACATGACAAAACAAATCTTGATAAACATAGAAGCGCAGGAAAAAAGGGTGGCCATCCTTGAGGGAAGCTCACTTGAGGAGTTCTACGTAGAACGCCTTGACCAGCCAAAGCTTGTCGGGAACGTCTACAAAGGCAAAGTGGAATCAGTCCTTCCGGGCATGGATGCCGCATTTATAAAACTCGGAATTGAAAAAAACGGTTT
>CAYVIU010000028.1:1002-2896 GCA_964451625.1 uncultured Planctomycetia bacterium
GTAAGCGATGTAATAGAAGGCCCGGCAGACTTCGGTGACCTCGTAGATGAGATGAGGGAGCTCCATCCAAAGGGAAGGTCCAGGGCGCCTCTGCCAAAGATAGACAAGATCCTCAAAAAAGGCGATACTATCCTTGCCCAGATAGTAAAGGAACCCATGGGCACAAAAGGCGCCAGGCTTACGACACACATAAGCATCCCCGGCAGATACCTTGTATTAGTTCCATACGAAGGCCACGTAGGAATATCCAAAAAGATAAACCAGCACAATGAGCGCCAGCGCATAAGAAAGATAATCTCCAGCCTAAAGATCCCCAAAGGCGTCGGGGTCATAGTCCGCACAGCGGCAAGCGGGATTCACCACCGTCAGCTTGCCGGAGAACTGAACTATCTCCTTAAGACCTGGAACTCCGTAAAACAAAAAGAAAAGGTGAACACCGCCCCTGCCCTCCTGCATCAGGAACACGACCTGGTCCTGAGAGTGGTAAGAGACCTTTTAACAAAAGACGTAAAGATGCTCATAGTGGATTCCAAGGAAGAATACAGAAAGATAGCGCACTTCGTAAGATTCTTCCTGCCGAACCTGAGAAGAAGGGTGAAGTACTATAGAAGCTCAACGCCCCTTTTTGAACACTACGGAATCGAAAAGGAAATATCCAAGATATACGAAAACAGGATCTATCTCAAAAAGAAAGGCTACATTATAATAGAGCAGACCGAAAGCATGGTTGCCATAGATGTAAACACAGGCGGCTTCGTCGGTAAAAAAGACCTTGAGCAGACCGCCCTTCAAACCAACCTTGAGGCGGCAAAAGAAGTGGCCCGCCAGCTGAAGCTCCGCGACATAGGGGGTATCATCGTAATAGACTTCATAGACATGGAAAAGAAGGAAAACAGGCATGAAGTCTTCAATTGCCTGAACCAGATCCTTAAAAAAGACAAGGCAAGGACAAAGGTCCTCAACATCTCCAGTATAGGCCTCGTGGAAATGACGCGCCAGAGGATGCGAAAAAGCGTGGAAGGCCTCTCGTACAAGCTATGCCCCTACTGCGGCGGAAAGGGAAGGGTAAAGTCCGTAATGACCATGTGCATAGAGGCAAAAAGAAAACTCGAAAGTGTCCTGAAGCAAAAACCCAGAAGAAAACTCATGCTCCAGGCCCACCCCGATGTCATAAAAACAATCGCCAAGGACCGAAGAAACATCTCCTATCTCGAAAACAAATTCAGGAGCAAAATAACCCTCCGAGAAAATCCCAAACTCCATATTGAGGACTTGAATATCCAGGAGATAACCTCATGATACACAGGAAAAAAGGGCTCACATTAGTAGAGGTAATGTTTACGGCGCTGATTTTGCTTTTTGTCTTAATAGCCTCTGTGGCGGTTTTTACAATTTCCATGCGTTCGATTACGATGGCCAGAGAGGTAAGCCTTGCCACCGACGACCTTAAGGATGTACTGGAAAAGATCAGGAGCGTGGCCTTTTCAGATATTATTACGGTGTTTCCGGATGGAGAGGTTCTGGATCTGGACATTGTGGGAGGCGCTGCCCTGACCGATGAAGTTGTCGTTGTGACATATCCGCACGGTACCACAGCCGATCCATTGTGGATAGATGCTACCATAACCTGGACCAACAGGCACAGCGGGACACGAACGTACACGTTCAGTACCATAAGGACGAGGATGCTATGACCAGAAGAGGAATTACCATGGTTGAGATTTTGGTTGTTTCGGTTATCGTATTGATACTGTTGGCGGCATTGACAACAGCCGTCGGCGTAGCCTTCAAGATTTTTCAATTTACCGATATTACGGCTGAACTGCAGGCAGACGCCCGCCTGGTAATAGCAAAGATATCCGAAGACTTAAGAGTGAGTTCCTATAATCAGATC
>CAYVIU010000028.1:2906-12496 GCA_964451625.1 uncultured Planctomycetia bacterium
ACCATCAATCAGGATAATCCGGCAGGTTCAGGCTCTGATTCAATAACCTACAAAATACTGTCGGGAGACCTGGATGGCGTGCCCGATATGACCTCAGGCGGAGACCCGGTCTGGAGCGCCTCCGGCATTACTCTGAGCCTGGACGCGGATGCCAATACACTCATCAGGACAGAAGGGCTTGATTCAGAGGTTATTGCTGAAAACGTAATGCAGGTAAACTTTACAAGTCATGCCACAAACCCATCTTTGTATTTTGACGAGGTCAGGGTTGTTTTAGAGCTTGAGAAAACCAGCTCCATGGGCGAGACCTATAACAGGGTTTTTCCCAGCACAATAAATTTAAGGAATTGATATGAATATAAATGCCGCGGGCAGAGTGAACAGAAAAGGCATAGTCCTCATAGTTTCGCTTGTTACGATAGTCTTGTTAACCACCCTTGAGGCGGCCGTCATGAGCCGGGCCCGGAATGAACTTCATTTGGCCGAGCGGAACATGCTTACAACGCGCGCCCTGTATTTAGCAGAGGCAGGCATCGAGCAGGCCGCATACGACCTCGGCAATTATATAGTTGTAAATTTTGTTGATCCGTCATTTGTATTGACCGATACAATTGACATAGACCAGGATTTCACGGTCGATTACAACTGCAATGCATACAGCGGCGATGCCGACGATATAACGAGGCTCTTCAGAATTACCTCAACTGCGGCGCACACAGGAGGGGTGACTGTATCCCTGGATCAGATAGTGAGCCGCAACAGGCTCTATACTTTTCAGCACGCTGTATTCTACGCCGATGACCTGGAACTTCTGCCGGGCCCAAATATGACATTTTCAGGAGCCATTCACAGCAACAAAGACATATATGTTGACTGCAACAATACACTCACAATAGATTCCGAATATTTTATGTCGGCGGGCAATATATATAACAAACGCAAAGACAGAGAGGATAGAAGCGGCGGCAGTGTCAGCATAAAGGTGAAGGGAACCGAAGATTATGAGTTAATGGACCCCAATGGCGCGAGCCCTCCGTATTATGACAGCGATCATCCTGAATGGACCGATCTGGCATTGTCCAGATGGGGCGATGGAATGGAAGGCACCGTCCAGTCGAGCGTGCACGGCGTCACATCTCTCGCAGTACCTGTAGTAGGCTCTATTCAGTCCGACGGCTATTATGCAGGACAGGCAGCGATCGTAATCGAGAACAATACTATTTATAAGCGCACCGCCACAGGCCTTGTGGACATAACAGGAGATGTGCCGCCCGGCACAGTTACAGTGTCAGAGACATTTTACAACAACAGAGAAGAGAAGGCAGTCAGGATGACGGATATAAGCCTGGATAAGCTCGGCGGGGGAGAGTTCGGCGAAGAGACCTATGCGAACAATCTCCCTGCAAACGGCCTCATTTATGTTACACGCACCGATGCCGCAGAAGACGACCAGCCCGGAGTAAGATTGATAGAGGGCCAGGAAATAAAACGTGCCGATGGCCTGACCGTAGTCTCCAATGACCCTGTGTATATTCAGGGAGACTATAATTCTGTTGATAAAAAACCGTGTGCGGTTGTTTGCGACGCCATTAACATTTTATCCAACAATTGGGATGATTTGAATAGCACGGACACATTGGGCAGCCGGGTCCCCTCAGACACGACAATAAATACAGCCTTTATAGCAGGCGTCGACGTTACCGAAACCGATCATTATAACGGCGGCGTGGAAAACTATCCGCGCATGCATGAGCACTGGTCAAAAAGCCCCCGCCGGGAACTCATGATAAGGGGCTCATTCATATCTTTATGGGAACCCGGAGTTGCCGAGGGGGAATGGAAATACGGAAGTTCAAGTAAGACGGGCTGGCAGGGCCAGTATACTGCCCCCATAAGAAACTGGGACTGGGACACAGATTTTGCAAACGATCTTCCGCCCTTCACCCCCTTTGCCGTCAAAACCGAACGAAAAATATGGTGGTAATATGGAAACCCATTTTTTAAGCCCTTTAGAAATATCCAAGGCCTTGAGCCGCATAGGGACGAAAAAGGCAACCGCGACAGTGTTCGAATTGCTGGTCTTCGGAGTTTTAGCGGGAATATACATTGCCTTTGGCGCCAATGTTGCTACTGCCGTATTAAGCGGCGGGACATTAGATGCGGGCCTTGCAAAGTTTCTTGCGGGAAGCGTATTCAGCGTGGGCCTTATGCTGGTGCTTATTCCCGGGTCAGAATTATTTACAGGCAATATCCTTATGACAATAGGGTTTATATACAGAAAATACGCCTTCACCAAGGTCCTGCGGAATTGGTTCGTTGTTTATCTCGGCAATTTATGCGGCGCCATTTTTATAGGCTGGCTTGTGTTTAATTCGGGCCTGCTCGGGCATATCGGAAATTTAAACTCAATAGGAACGACGGCGGTCGGGATCGCAGAGGCAAAACTGCAGCTGGGTTTTATGGAGGCGCTGTGCCGCGGGATTTTATGCAATATGCTCGTCTGCCTCGCGGTTATCATGTGCATCTCCTCAAGGTCGATTATAGGTAAAATATTCGGGATTTATTTTCCGATTATGGCCTTTGTCGCATCGGGGTATGAGCACTCCGTGGCCAATATGTATTTTTTACCTGTAGGGCTTATGATGAAGGGAGAGTTTGTCGCCAATTTTCCTGCTATATTCAATAATCTTATTCCGGTAACGATTGGCAATATTATAGGAGGCCTTTTGATAGTCCTGCTTCACCCGAAGACCCAGAAAAGAATAGCCCGTATTCTTGCGGGAAAATGAAAGAATCAGAAAAAGAACCAGAAACACTTTCCAACCTAAATAGGAAAGTGTTTCAGCCCCCATCAGGAAACTGCTTTAGCCGGCTTTGGTTTTGCGGGTATCAGGCCTGGGAAAGGCCTATTTCTTTGAGGAAGTCTTCTGTATTGCTTTTCTCTTTTTTCAGGAACTTCAGGCCGACCCTGTAGGGTGGTTTTCCTTTGTTCTCGGATTGTATGTGGGCCACTTTGGTGGGCATGTTAAACGATCTATTCTTCAGGCAAACATTCAACGTAAGGTCCTCAGTAAGATTCATGGCCTCATTTGATGAAATCATCGCGCCGCTTTTGCTTACATTCAGCATTACCGAAGAGTTCTTCAGGCCGTTATTCTTATAATTGTATTCTATGGGGCAGTGTATGGGGTGCCTGGTGCACTTCCTTCTTTCTTCGTCGCTTACGCACACAGTTGTCCCGACTTCCTCTAATGTCGCCACGCCCTGGGCGACCTTTTCCATCCCGAACTCAAGCAGTGTCTTGAGGCCTCTTTTTTTGGCCTCGTTTAAGATTGCCTCTTCACAGGCCCTGTCTATGATAAGCTCTTTTATTTTTTTATCAATCGGCAGTATTTCAAAGAGGGCAGTCCTCCCGTAATATCCGGTGAAGCTGCAGTGCCTGCAGCCGGCACCTTTATAGAATTTCCTGATATTGAGCTGCTCTGTATAAAACTCGAATTTATCCAATATCTTTCTGTCAGGAGTATGCGCTTTTTTGCACTCCGGGCAGATTAATCTGATAAGGCGCTGCGCAACAACCAGGCTGAGCGATGAAGAAATAAGAAACGGCTCCAGCCCTATATCCAGGAGCCTTGTAATAGAAGCAACCGCACTGTTGGTGTGCAGTGTGGAAAAGACCATGTGGCCCGTGAGCGCGGCCCTGAAGGCGATCTCAGCGGTTTCCTTATCCCTGATCTCTCCGACCAGAACGACGTCCGGATCCTGTCTCAGAATATTCCGGAGGCCGTTTACAAAGGTAATGTTTTTTATGGGGTTGACCTGTATCTGATTCACGCCTTTCATGAGATATTCAATGGGGTCTTCAATGGTGACTATGTTCTTTGTATCGTCTTTTATGGCATTGAGGGCTGCGTAAAGCGTGGAGGTCTTACCGGAACCGGTGGGGCCTGTTGCCAGGAACATGCCCTGCGGGCTCTGGATGGCCCTCATAAAGGTATTTAATCCTTCGCGGTGGAAGCCGAGCTTATCAAGCTCAACCTTTGCCTCTTTGGGGTCGAGGAGCCTGAGTACGATTTTTTCACCATAGAATGTCGGCATTGTTGAAATACGCAGGTCTATATTCCTGTCATTAATGGATATCCTGACCCTGCCGTCCTGGGGTTTTTTGCTTTCGGCAATATCAAGCTTCGTTAAGATTTTTATACGCGCGACGAGGGCGGGGTGAAACATGCTGTGGACCTTTGTGATCTGTTTTAACTTTCCGTCCATCCTGTAGCGTATTACCGTGGCGCCGTCCTGCGGCTCGATGTGTATATCGCTGGCCTTCTTTTTTATCGCATCATTTAATGTGCAGTTGACGAGGCGCACTATCTTTGAGGCCTTGAATTTATCATTATCTACGTCAAACACACCCTTGTTCAGCTGGTCGCTTTCAGTGCTCTTGATCTTTGCATCATAAACAATGTCCTTCAGGAGGTTGTTTACCGTATCGTCCAGGTGATAGTGTTTTTCAATGCATTTTTCTATGTCGGCCTTTTTGGCCAGGACAGGCTCTATGCGCATATCGAGCATGCTGTTTATGTCATCAAGCGCGACAACATCCTCCGGGTTGCTCATTGCCAGGACAAGGGCATTTCCTTTTCTATGCAGGGGGAAGACGCTGTAGCGTTTTGCTATATCTTCGGACAGGATCTTTGTCAGGGAAAAATCTATCTTTGTTTTGAGGAGATTTACAACCGGTATGCGGGAGGTCTTTGAGTATGCATCGATCAAATCGTCGGCCGTTATGAAACCCATTTCCACCAACAACTCCTGTATTGATTTTTGGGTCCCGGCCTGCCTGCTTCTGGCAAGGTCTATATGTTTGGTGGTTATTAATTTCCTGCTTAGGAGGGCCTCTATTATCCCAGTCATATAACTCCTTAATCTAATAGGGGTATTACAGTAGGTACATTATAGCGTTATTCCCCACCCCTGTAAACAACAAAATAATAAGGGGTATTTGACTTTTCCTGAGGATATCAGTATACTTATTTAAGTATAGTGTTGGTAGGGACGGTTCTCAAATCGTGAGGAGAAGTGTCCCCAGAAGTGTCCCCTGGTAATATTAATGAAAGGAGGGAGTAAGATGTTAAGGAAGTTAATAGTAGCTTTGTTGGCCGTTCTATTTGTATTTTCTTCATCGGTATACGCCGGTGAGACCATGGACAATATTAAGGAAAAGCTCCATGATGGCGCAGTCAATGTCTTTACAGGCTGGATGGAAGTACCCATGCAGGTACGTAAGGGCTTTGACCAGGGTTTCAAGGATGATCCGAACAATAAGGTCATGGGGGTCGTAACAGGCACAGTAGAAGGAATAGCTGCTGGTTACGGCAGGACTGTTGCCGGTGTGGTAGATGTCATCGGATGCTGGGCTTTAGCGCCTGCAAGCAACGAAGGTGTCGGTATCCCCACAGAAGGCGAGACCGTATGGGATGAAGGCGTAGCCTATGACCTGCAAAACCCCAGTGCCCAGGAAGCGACGATCAATCCTATAAGTGAAAAGCTTGCCCGCGGCGCTGCCAATCTGCTCTTAGGAGTGCTTGAAATCCCGGGCCAGATAGTAAAGGGCGTAAAAGAAGGTTCGTTCGGCTGGGGCATTGATAAGGCCCTCATATATTTCCTGAGCAGAGAGATTTCCGGGGTGAAAGACCTTGCCACAGTATGTGTCCCTACACCAAGAAAGGTCACCGGAGCCACCTTTGACAGCAAATGGCCATGGACAGACCTTTGTGACAATATAAAATAGTTATCAGCGTTGCAAGTTAAAAAGGCCTCAAGAATTACCTTGAGGCCTTTTCCATTTAGAGGTATAATACTTAGGGACGGTTCTCAAGCTGTGAGGAGAAGTGTCCCCTACAACTATAATAGGGAATTATATGTGGTATTTTGTTATTGTACTTGTTCTTATCTTCGTAGGTTTCTTCATGTGGTCGGGCATGGAAGACAGGAAAAGAAAGAAAAAAGAGCATGAGAAGCATGAAGATGAGCCTCTCTTCCACACTGAAGACGATTTAGAGGAATACGGCAAACCTATGGAGCGCCACCCTGTAGATTTTGACGATGCGGAGTGATATAGGGAAAAATCACCGGATGGGAAAAAAGGTATTATTGATAATAACCGCAATAATAATCTCTTTCACCTCTTCCGGATGCTACCTGTTTACTCCCATGGTTCGCATACCAAGGCCCGCAAGCTTTAACCACCTATGGCAGGATGTAGAAAGCGGCCGGCTGCAGCCGCTGGAGATTAATCCCAAAAATATATACGGCATGGGCATTACCTATGCTGCCCACCTCAAGGAAGTCGGGGCAGAATTTGACCCGGACACACCCCCGCCTGTTTTCAAAAAGGAATTAACTGCGCTAAATAAATCAGGCTCACCCGTCAGGATGCCGACAAGACAGGATCTCATTGATGCGGCAGAAGGCATCGAGGCCGGGCTTGGCGCAAGGCTGGCTAAAGATTACAAAGAACTCAACGCCCTTTTGGATTATGAAGGGGAGATGGCCTTTGTCTTATTAGAGGATGTGGATTGGAAGAGTATAAAGGATCCTCAATATGCCCCCAGGCTGGGGTGGTTTCTTGTGAATGATTTGAGTGCCAGGACGATTGCGATACTCGGGGATGGTAAACCCACAAGATATGATTATTGGGGGGCGTCTAAAAGCTTCCCGGGGTTTTTGCCGGTGGGCCAAAAGATGTGGATTCCCAATGAACACAGTCCGGATTCCATACTCTCTGTAGTTATTACGACTTCTGTAAATGGCAGGGTGAGGCAGAGGCAGTCTACCAGCGACATGATGTATACCCCCAGAGAAATGCTGATGTATATCTCCCAAAAATATCCGGATGAACTTCCGGGAAAAGGGGATATTGTATTGACCGGTACCCCGGGCGGGGTGGCCATGCAGGTGCCGGCATGGAAGGCATGGCTTGCAAATGTGCTGGATCTCGACAGGTTTATGAAATTATTCTTCAGTATTGCCTCGGGCAGGAGCAATAAAAAATTCCTGAAGCCCGGGGACAGGATAGTGGTGTCCGGAGGGGTCCTGGGTGAGCTGGAGACGTCTATTGTCCGGTGATTTGTAATTTTGGGGATTTGGTGGTAAACTCTATTCTAGGTTAAGGGAGTGCCAATTTAAAAAAGGAGGAGGGGAATATGGTAATTTTGGTCAGGCTCTTAGGTATAGCAGTGACTGTGCTCGGAATTGTTTTCCTTTTAGATATTAAGAAGATGAAGAAGTACATGGATTTCTGGACAAAGGGGAAAGACCCTCATATAAGGGCAGGGGTGTCAAGTGTTGCATTCAGTGTCCTTCTTTTACTCGCTGCCTCACAGTGCAAGTCGCCCCTTATCATAATCTTCATGGCCATATGGGGCCTTGTAAAAGGTATTGTAATCATAGTCCGCGGCCCTAAGGGGCTGAAGTCCATGGCTGGCTGGATCGAGAAAAAACCGGCCAACGCCCTGCGGCTCTTCGCCATTCTGGCCCTGGCCGTAGGCATATTGATCGTTTCCTCCGCATAGGGACGGTTCTCAACGCAATCGGAGAAGTGTCCCCTATAAAGAAGCTAAGCTTCCAGCCATAGTTTAGTTTTACGTGGCAGGAAGCTTAGCTTCAACGTCAAAGCAGAAACAGTTTCCCGATAACTGTCGGAAACTGTTTCTTCTTTTTTGTTGACCTTATGCTATAATTATGTATAATATATTGAAATATCTACTATATCCAAGCACGTCCAAAACAGGAGGAAAGCGAATTTTATGCCAAGGAGAAACGATATACACAAGGTTTTGATCATAGGCTCAGGCCCCATAATAATAGGCCAGGCCTGTGAATTTGACTATTCCGGAACCCAGGCCTGCAAGGCATTACGCGAGGAAGGGTACGAGATAGTGCTGGTTAACTCCAACCCTGCCACAATCATGACCGATCCGGGCATGGCCGACAAGACATACATAGAGCCTCTCACAGTTGAGAGCCTGGAGAAGATCATTGCCATAGAAAAGCCGGACGCCCTTGTGCCAAACCTGGGCGGCCAGACAGGCCTAAATCTCTCATCGAGCCTCTTCAGAAAAGGCATACTTAAAAAATACAACGTTGAGATCATAGGCGTAAAGGAAGATGCCATAAAGCGAGGGGAAGACCGCCAGGCATTTAAAGACACCATGAACAAGCTCGGCCTCGAGCTTCCCAAATCCAAGATATGCAATACAGTAGAAGGCGCTGAAAAAATCGCCGAAGAGCTCGGCTATCCCGTAATCCTGAGGCCTGCCTACACCATGGGCGGCACAGGCGGCGGGGTTGCCTATAACCTGGAAGAGCTGCGCACCATTGTTGCAAGGGGATTAAATGTAAGCCTTGTGCGCCAGGTGCTCGTTGAAGAAAGCGTAATAGGATGGGAAGAGCTTGAGCTTGAGGTGGTAAGGGACCACAAGAACCAGTTGATCACCGTGTGCTTCATTGAAAACATCGATGCAATGGGAGTGCACACAGGCGACAGCTTCTGCTCGGCCCCCATGCTCACCGTACCCGAAAAATTACAAAAACGCATGCAGGACGCCTCCTATAAGATAGTAGAGGCCATCGGCGTAATAGGCGGCACAAACATACAGTTTGCACATAACCCCAAAGACGACAGGCTCGTTGTCATCGAAATCAACCCGCGAACCTCAAGGTCATCAGCGCTTGCATCAAAGGCAACAGGCTTTCCCATAGCGCGTATCTCAACAAAACTCGCGGCAGGCCTTACCATGGATGAGATCCCGTACTGGAGAGACGGCACCCTTGAGAAGTACACACCAAGCGGCGACTATGTAGTAATAAAATTTGCCCGCTGGGCCTTTGAAAAATTCCGCCAGGCAAAAGACATTATCGGCACACAGATGAAGGCAGTGGGCGAGGTCATGAGCATCGGAAAGACCTACAAGGAATCTTTCCAGAAGGCCATCCGCTCCCTTGAGACAAAGAGATACGGCCTGGGCTGGGCAAAGAATTTTAATACCTTGTCTTTAGATGAACTGAAGAAGCGCCTTGCGTATCCTTCAAGCGAGAGAATCTTCCTTATGTACGAGGCCTTAAGAAAAGGCATGTCTGTGGAAGAACTGCACAACATGACCCATATCGGCACATGGTTTATTAAGGAACAGAAAGACCTTGTACAGCTTGAAGAAAAGATCATAAAACATAAATGGCAAGACCTCCCGGACAAAGACCTTATCAAGGCAAAAGAATACGGCTTTGCAGATAAATACCTTGCCAAGCTTTTCAAAGTAAAGGAAAAGAAGGTAAGGGACAGGCGGCTTGCGCTCGGCAAGAAAATTATATTTGAACCCGTGCCTGTAAGCGGCGTTGAGAATGCGGCGTATTATTATTCCACCTACTGCGCCAAAAAGGACACTGTGCCTGTCAGCCCCAACAAGAAGATCATGATACTCGGCGGCGGCCCCAATAGGATCGGCCAGGGCATAGAGTTTGACTACACCTGTGTGCATGCGGCATTCGCACTGCGCGACCACGGATATGAATCCGTAATGGTAAACTGC
>CAYVIU010000029.1:0-10141 GCA_964451625.1 uncultured Planctomycetia bacterium
TTTTTTGGACATGCGGAGTTCCTTCTGAAGGCTCGGCAAACCGCCGAAGCCGCCTTTGCTTGCGTTAGCGGCTGAGGCGGTGCGGCCGAGCCCGAGGTTTTTCTGCGGCGAGGCCGCGTGCCGCCGCAGGCGGCACAGCCGAGGGGGCGTTGGTCGTTGAAAATTTTTGAAGATTTTAGTTGATTATTTTAAGGGTTCCCCTTAAAATATGTATGGAGTTCGTCACATAGACGGAGCCATTATTTATAAGCCGTTGCAAATTAATTAGTTGCAACGGCTTTTCTTTTAAGGTAGAATAAAAAAGTTATAGCATTTGTTTTTTAACACCCTATTAGCGGAGAGCTTCTGATGGACATTCGCGAAGAGAAAGAATCTGATATATCGGCAATATTTAATGTAACAAAGGATGCGTTCAAAAATCATCCCATCGGGCCACATACAGAACACTACATTGTTAATGCTTTACGCGAAGACAATGCATTGACGATTTCTTTGGTTGCCGAAATTGATGGACAAGTAGTCGGGCATATTGCTTTTTCATCTCTTACTATTTCTGATGGTAGTTGTGATTGGTATGCGCTTGGACCTGTTTCTGTTCAGCCGAAGTTGCAGAGGCAGGGCATTGGGCAAGCTCTTGTCCGTGAAGGATTATCTCGTTTAAAAGCATTAGGGGCGCAAGGCTGTGTTCTTGTGGGTGAACCAGCATACTATAAACGATTTGGGTTCAAAAGTTATCCTAATTTGAGTATGAAAGGTGTTCCTCAACAATATGTCCTTGCGTTACCATTCGCTGAAAGAATTGCAAGTGGAATTATTACGCATCATCTCGCTTTTTCAGTTAAACAGTAATCCCTAAACTTCTCCAAAAAGTTGCGAAAATCGTCTGATTCGAGGAGCCATTCTTGACGATTGATCCTATTCATATGAATAGGGTTACTTCAGATTTTTCTTCTTGCAGGAGTGGATGGTATTTGGTAAGATGATGTCTATAGTTTGAAGCGAACCGAAATCGGGAAGCCAGTTTAAGATAGAATCTATGGAAGAAAAACTTAAAAAAGATTTAGGGTTGTTGGATGTATTCTGTATTGCATCCGGAGCGATGATCAGCTCCGGATTGTTTATATTGCCTGCCCTTGCGTTTGCAAAGGCAGGGCCTGCAGTAGTGTTTGCATACATCCTTGCCGGCATCCTTGTCCTGCCTGCAATGCTTGCCAAGGCAGAGCTTACCACTGCCATGCCCAAGGCCGGCGGGGAATATTTCTATATTGAAAGGAGTATGGGTGCCCCTCTCGGCACAATAGGAGGCCTTGCAAGCTGGTTTGCCTTAAGTTTTAAAAGTGCCTTTGCCCTCCTCGGTATAGGAATATTTGCCACCCTTATCAACCCCCACTTTACTGAGATCCAGATAAAATTGATAGCTGTGGGATGCTGCGTTTTCTTTATGCTGATAAACATAATGGGTGTAAAAGAGGCTGGCAGATTCCAGATAGGGCTTGTTCTCGCCCTTATAGCAATTTTAGTTTTTTATATAGGCAGGGGTTTTCTTGTTGTTGAACATCAACGATACGCACCGTTCATACCTTACGGCATGGGGACGGTTTTTTCAACTGCGGGGCTTGTATTTATATCATTTGCAGGCCTCACAAACATTGCCTGTGTTGCCGAAGAGGTAAAAAACCCTGGGAAAAACATCCCCCTGGGCATGTTTCTTGCATTCAGCGTCACCATGCTCTTGTACGCAGCTGTTGTATTCGTGACTGTCGGGCTTCTTGACGCGTCGGTGCTTTTGGATTCGAGAATGCCCCTTTCGCTCGGTGCCGGTAGTTTTATGGGAAATGCCGGTATGATTGTCCTTGCCATCGCTGCAATCCTGGCATTTGTCTCCACAGGCAATGCGGGTATTATGACAGCTTCGCGCGGGGCATTGGCAATGAGTAAAGACCGTCTTATACCGCATGTACTTAAGCGGATGAACTCCAGGTTCAAAACACCTCATAATGCCATAATCTTTACAACATTGTTTATGATCGCGGTTATTCTTTTCCTGGACCTGGAAAATCTTGTCAAAACAGCCTCCACTCTTAAGATACTTCTATTTTTATTTGTAAACCTTTCTTTAATTGTCATGCGGGAGAGTAAAATACAGAGCTACAAACCAATGTTCCGTTCCCCCTTATACCCATGGATATATATACTGGGGATTATAGGATACGGTTTTTTAATATTTAAGATGGGGATGGTTTCTCTTTTGACAACAACAGGCTTTATTGCAGTTTCCTTCCTCTGGTACTTAGTTTATGCAAGAAAAGGGGTTAAGAGACAAGCCGCACTGGTGCATGTCATTGAAAGGATCACTGCAAAAGAGCTTATCGAGACTACCCTGCCCGACGAATTAAGGGAAATAGTTATCGAAAGAGACGAAATCATCGAGGATAGATTTGACAGGCTCATAAGGACAAGTGAAATACTGGATTTTGACAGCAGTTTGACTATGCAGGAGTTTTTCAGAAAGACTTCAGCGGTGTTGGCACAACTTCTCGGAATGGACAAAGAGAGCGTATTTAATCTCCTTTTGGAACGGGAAAAGGAATCAAGCACTGTTATAAGGCCCGGCCTTGCTATTCCGCACATTATAGTGCCCGGTAAGCAAAAGTTCAGGATTCTCCTGGCAAGGTGTAAGGACGGCATAACCTTCCCTGAGGCAAAAGAGAAAGTGCATACTGTGTTTATGCTTATCGGCTCTAAAGACGAGAGAAACTTTCACTTAAGGGCGCTTGCTGCAATAGCAGAGATCGCGCAACGTGGTGATTTTGATGAAAACTGGCTTGCTGCGCGCGATACAGAAGAATTAAG
The DNA here is from genome assembly GCA_964451625.1 of uncultured Planctomycetia bacterium. Classification (GTDB taxonomy): domain Bacteria; phylum Omnitrophota; class Gorgyraeia; order JABMRJ01; family CAYVIU01; genus CAYVIU01. Next base: position 2,854 of record CAYVIU010000029.1, read on the forward strand.
AAACATCATCCTCCTTGCCGAAAGGCAGAGATTCGGGAAATAACCAATGAAAAAGAAAGTCATGATACTGGGCGGAGGCCCAAACAGGATCGGACAAGGAATAGAGTTTGACTATTGCTGCTGCCATGCCTCATTCGCTTTAAAGGAAGAGGCGTTCGAAAGCATCATGGTAAACTGCAATCCTGAGACTGTCTCCACTGACTATGATACCTCTGATAAGCTCTATTTTGAGCCTTTAACAGTGGAAGATGTTATGAATATTGTAGACAGCGAAAAGCCTATGGGCATAATAGTCCAGTTTGGAGGCCAGACCCCTCTTAACATAGCCGTTCCATTAGAAAAACGAGGTGTAAAGATACTCGGGACAAGCCCGGACTCCATAGACAGAGCTGAAGACAGGGAGAGATTCCAGAAGGTCATTAAAAAGTTGAAGCTCGTACAGCCTGACAACGGCACTGCCACTTGTTTCGAAGAGGCCCGGAAAATAGCAAATAAAATTAGTTATCCTGTAGTTGTAAGGCCTTCCTATGTGCTTGGCGGCAGGGCCATGGAAATCGTCTATGATGATGAGGGCCTCGCAAACTTCATGAAAAAGGCGGTTGACGCCTCCCCCGAAAAACCGATCCTGATCGATAAATTCCTGGAAGACGCCATCGAGGTGGATGTGGACGCGATAGCAGACGGCGAAACCTGCGTTATCGGCGGAATCATGGAACATATCGAAGAGGCAGGCATCCATTCGGGAGATTCTGCCATGGTCCTCCCTCCCCACACCCTTAAAAAAGATTTATTGGAGAGGATCAAGAAAAACACCTACGCCCTTGCAATGGAACTGAATGTCAAAGGTCTTCTTAATATCCAGTTTGCCATTAAAAATAATATTATTTATGTGCTAGAGGTAAATCCAAGGGCATCAAGGACTATTCCATTCATAAGCAAGGCCATAGGCGTACCTCTGGCGGGCCTTGCAACAAAGATCATGCTTGGAAAGACCCTTAAAGAGCTGGGATTCACAAAACAGGTTAAGATTAATCACTTTGCCGTAAAAGAGAGCGTGTTTCCGTTTATAAAGTTTCACGGGGTGGATGCCGTACTCGGCCCTGAGATGAAATCCACGGGCGAGGTCATGGGGATAGATTCAAACTTCGGGGTTGCCTACGTAAAAAGTCAGATCGCGGCAGGACAAAACCTTCCGAGAGAAGGAACTGTGTTTATAAGTGTAAAAGATAAAGATAAAAAAGCGATAATTTCAGTTGCAAAAAAATTATCCGGTCTCGGATTTACAATACTTGCCACCTCAGGCACTGCCAATACACTTATAAAAAATGAAATAGAGGTACGCACCCTGCCAAAACTTCATGAAGGAAGGCCCAACATAGTGGATTTTATCAAAGACGGCAGGGTCAACCTGATAATAAATACTCCGTCGGGAAAGGTCACGAGGGAAGATGAAGTGAAGATAAGGTCTAATGCAATTTCTTATAACATTCCGTTAATTACTACTATCGCGGGGGCTCACGCATCTGTGTATGGAATTGAGAATTTGATAAAAAATCCAAAACTCTCCGTAAAAAGCCTCCAGGCATACCACAAAGACATAAAGTAATTCCCCTACCCTATTTTTTCCTGGTAAGAAGCAAAGGAAAGATAATATCTGATGTACAGCACGGAATAATCACTGCCAGGACCATATACACCAGCACAAAACCTGCCACATGAATCCAATCAGTGAGGCCGAAGGCTATGAGGTACAGTATGGAGGCCATGCTGCTTATGAGGACATGCGCGGAATGTGAAAGGAAGGTACTTTTTATCGTAACCTTGGGCATGATAAATCCTACAATAACGCCTGTTATGACAAAAGGCAGTATAAAACCCGGGTTTTCAATAATACAGACGTGAAGATGCATCTTCACTCCCAAAAGCCCGCCTGCAAAATAAGGAATAAGCATATCGCTTATGCCGCATATGGCAACCGAACCTATCGAACCTATAAGAAGGGCCTTAAGAATGCGCTTCTCATGGCTCCAGAACATAGCAGTTGTGGCAATTGCGCTAAAAAGTATGTGAAGCGGGTGAAAGATATGAAAAAGATCCCTGGAAGGCCCTGCGATATCAGAAAAACCAAAGTACCTGCTCCCAAAGGTGAGGAGGCCCAGTATAACCATCCCTGTGGCTACGCTGAATATGCTGTAAGGCAGGTGTTCCCTTAATTCTCCAAAAACATGCCTGATATGTTTTTTCATTATTCCCCCTACATTTTTGGCATCGGATCCTTTGAATAGATTTTATCAAGGCTGAATATTTTCAATATATCGACTGCCCTTTTTATTTTTTCTTCCGATATGTACCTTTTCCAGCTGTCTACGGGATTTTCACCCGTGATTACAGCGCTTTGCCTCTTGGCAGTTGGTGAAGGATCTTTTAGTTTTCCAAAAACTCTCCTGTCGCGGGTTTTCCCGAGAAAGGAAAAGAGCCTGTCTATTTCGTATTCAGGCCGCACGCAAAAATTCTCATAAAAGGCCAGATGTATTTCAGTGTTCTTGAACTGCCTTAGGGGTACATAATATTCGATACACCACTTAAATATCTCTTTTTCAAAGGGGTCGTTTGCATTTTCAAGCTGGCTTAAAAAGGGTTCAAGGAAATCCTCTTTTAACTCTGCCTGACTAAGAAAATCCTTTAAATCCCTCCAGTATCCCTTAAAAAGTCTGCTGCGAAGCCTTGAATGGCTGACAGCACAGGGGTGCCTTAATAAAAGGATTATTTTTATATCCCGAAAATTAGCATGTATCCACTTTAAAAGAAGATTTGCAAAAACACATTTTATTAATCTCTTTTGGTTCGAAGAGTTTTTATTGAAATGATCGATTCTTCTCTCTCTGACCTGGCCGGATAGTATTTTCCCTATCGGGCCAGCCATTTCACTGTCTTTATCCTCAGGCCTGAGATACGGCCTGAGCCTATGTCTTTTCCAGAGTCTTACCCTTCTCGGATGAAAAGGCTCAAACATGAATCGGTATTCATTATTATAATTTATTATATTTGAAACCCATGTAGTGCCGCTTCTTCCGGCCCCAGCAAGTATCACTGATCTCATATGGATATATTATAATCCCTTCCGTAACGGCATTTCAAGGCTTTTTTGTTAAAAGTGTGGTATAATTGTGATATATAAGGAGAGATTGTCTTGAAAAAAAGGCTTGCAGTAATAATACCGGCCCTTAATGAAGAGGATCTAATCGCCCATGCCATAAATGATATCCCCCTCCGCATCAGAGGGATAGGCCGCATAGACATTATTATAGTCAATGACGGCAGTACTGACCGCACGGGCGATATTGTCAGAAAAATGGGCATTAAACACATTGTTGAATTCAATAAAAACCGCGGCCTTGGAGAGGCCTTTAAGGCCGGGATCTCATACGCACTCGGGCTTGGCCCGGACGTAATAATACAGACAGATGCGGACATGCAATACAGGGGCGATGAGATAGAAAGGGTCATACGGCCTATTTTAGAGGAAAGGGCCGACGCAGTAATCGGCGACCGCCAGTTAAAAAAGATCAAAGGGTATCCTCTATACAAACTTATTTCACAGTTATTGGGCAGCTTCTTAGCGGGTGTCTTATTGCGGAAAAAGGTAAAAGATGCAACCTCCGGTTTTGTGGCACTTACAAGAGATGCCGCAGGGACCCTGGCAGACAATCTGCAGAACAGCTACAGCTATACTCCGGAGATGTTGTGCGTTTTTGCCGCGAAAAGGCTGCGCTTCTTTTTCGTGCCTATAAATATACGGTACCCAACCCGTAAATCAAGGCTTATTACAAGTAAACTCTTTTATGCTAAAGATTTCTTTTCAACGCTTTTCAGGTGCCTCAGGACAGCGTACTAAAAAACTTAATATATGAAAAGATCTGAACTGATACTCCTGGCTGTCATCCTCTTCATCGGGCTATCCTTAAGGGCCTATGACCTCGGAGGGGAAAGCATATGGTACGATGAGGGCTATTCCGTCACAACCGCGAAACTCAGCGTAGGCGATATACTGAAGAACTCTGTTATAGAAGAAGACCATCCCCCTATCTACACCATACTTCTTCACTATTGGATTAATGCCTTCGGTGATTCTGAAACTGCTACAAGGTCCCTATCTCTCATCTTCGCCTTTCTGGCCATCTTTATCCTATGGAAGTTAGGTAGTTTACTATTAGATAACCAAACAGCCTTGTTTGCAGCCCTTGTTATGGCATTATCGACTTTCCATATACACTATTCCCAGGAAATCAGGCCCTACAGTATAGCCTTCTTCCTCGGGCTTTCGAGTATGTATTTTTTTGTGAAGCTCCTCAGAAAAAAGACTGCGGCAGATTCGGCGGCCTATATCATATCGTCTCTTCTGCTTTTGTATACGCATTACTCAGGCTTTTTTATAGTCCTTGTCCAAAATATATATCTTGTGGTTTTAACCCTTCTCCTTAAGGAAAAACAGTCTCTTGGTTTTAAAAATTGGCTTGTATTGCAGCTGCTTATTGTAATTTTTTATATGCCATGGCTTTTTATTGCTATACTGCGGGCCTTAAGGCTGAAATACGTAGGTTTTGGCGTCGCACTTCCAACGCTGCGGATGGCTTTAGATTTCTTAAGGGAATATGCCGGCGGTATAGCGCTCCTGATCCTTTATTCCGCACTGAATATATTTTCTCTATTGAGCACAAAAAACCGAAACAGGCTTTATCTTGCCATCCTGTGGTTTTTTGTCCCGTTTATTGCAGTATTTATCTTTGCCAGGTACACCTTTATGGTCTATGCCTCCAGATTCACCCTTATCGCCATGCCGGGCCTATATTTTATGATAGGTATGGGGATAAAAAATATAAATCACAAAAAGCTTAAAGGCCTTGTGATAGGAGTTATCATTATATTCTCTGTATTATCCTGCGTCCGTTATTATGCGGTAGACAATAAGGTCCCATGGAGAAAGATAGGCCGCTTCCTGGATCTATATGCCAGGAAGGGTGATTTAATGCTTTTTAACTGCAAGGGCTGCAAGGAAAATGTTTCTGATTATTATGTCAGGAGGCCTGATTTTGTGAAGAAATTATTCCCCGGCAAAGAAGACCCTGCCGGCCCGGAAGGTTCGCGCATGCGCATAACCGGCCTTGTAGGGGATTCTCATATAAAGCTCGATGAAGAAATTGCAGAAGCACTTAAAGTAATGGCCAAAAATTACAATAGGGTCTGGATAATGCTTTCGCACGACTATGACCACAGGAAAATCTTAAAAAAACAATTCGGCGACACATACGATTTATCCTATTATGAGCTGTACCCCTCGTTTTCCTATATTGACCAGAAAATATCCAACGGCGTAGAGGTATTTTTATTCGAGAGGAACTAATATGAAAAGGGCATCTGCGGCTATAATACTGTTTTTAATACTAATCCTGGGGATAGCGTTAAGGATATATGACCTGGACGGCGAGAGCATCTGGTATGATGAGGGAGATTCTGTTTATCTTGCAAGGATGACGCCATTCCAGGTTATTATGAACCCCTCAAGCCATGACCACCCTCCCTTGTATTATTTTCTTATGCACCGCTGGATTAAGGCGTTCGGGGATTCTGTTTTTTCCATGAGGCTTCCCTCAGCTATATTCGGCATTCTGTCAATCTTTATGATATACGCGGTAGGCCGTTCTATTTTTGATGAAAAGGTAAGCCTTTTAAGCGCGGCTATTTTGGCCTTGTCTCCTTTTCACATTCATTACTCACAGGAATTGAGGATGTACACCATAGTGACGTTTCTTGCTCTGGTTTCCATGTATTTTTTCCTGCGTCTTATCAAAAGAAGTTCGTTTCGTGATTCAGTGGTTTATATTATATCTACTGTACTCCTTTTATATACGCATTACTCAAGCTTTTTTATAATACTGATTCAGAACATCTACTTTATAATCATGTATTTCTCCTTAAAGGAAAGGGGCGGAATCAGTTTTTTAAAGTGGCTCCTGCGGCAATTGATTCTTATCATCTCCTACCTTCCATGGCTTATGGTTCTTATGCTGCAAATAGCCAAGATGGAGAACATGGGCTCTGGAGGCCGTCCGGCTTCTATGCCGTCCACACTTTATCTCTTTATTGAATTTGCCGGGGGTGGCTTTGCCCTTGCAATACTTGCGGGGCTTGTCATATTTTCATTGTTTAAGATAAAGATGAGCAAAAAAGGTCTTCTTTTGTCCATGTGGCTCTTTGGGCCTATCATTGTAATATTTATTGCTGCCAGCTCCAGCGGCATTGCTTATGCAACCAGATATACCATTGCTATGTCGCTTGCTTTTTATATACTGGCGGCAAGGGGCCTGGCAGGGATAAATTATAAATATATAAGACAGGGCCTGATAGCCGTGGTCATAGGGCTGCTGCTCCTTTCATGTTTTAAATATTACAGCAATGTTAATAAAGTTGCATGGTACGATATAGGAAATTATATAGATAAAACAGCCGAAAAAGGTGACCTGCTGCTTATAAACTGCAAGGGGTGCAGGAAATATATAATTGACTATTATTTAAAAAAAGGCGGGCTTGTGAAAAGGATGCTTCCTGGTACAATCGGCTATGCGCCTGTGCATATAAATGAAAAAAATGTGAAAGAAGTACGACTCATGGCTGAAGATTATGCAAGGGTCTGGGTATTTTTGTCACATGACTATGATTTTAAAAAACTTATCAGAAGAGAGTTTGAGGGTTCGCACAATCTGTTATATTACAAGCTGTACCCTTCTTACTCATATACCACACATAAGATCAAGGACGGCACTGAAGTCTTTTTATTTGAAAAAAATACAGAGGAGGCCCGATAGATGAAGGAGTTCAGTATAAAAAAGAAGATATACTACCATGATACAGATTGCGGCAATGTGGTGTATTACTCAAATTACCTTAAATATTTTGAAGAGGCCCGCACAGAGCATCTCCTTTCAAAAGGCATAGAGATACCAAAATTGATAGAAAGGGGTATATTCTTTGTCGTGGCAGGTGTTGATATTAAATATAAAAGCCCGGCGAGATATTCTGATAATCTGGTTATTACATCCAAAATAGCAAAAATAAAGAACGTCTCAATTGAGTTTCATCAGGAGGTACGAAGAAAAGATACCCTGCTTGTTACATGTACAGCAGGGCTTGTTATGGTCAATAAGGATCTCAAGCCCGCTTCCATCCCCCAGGACATCGCCGCCCTCTTAAAAAAAGATTAATTTAGCCCTTGACAAATGATACGTCTGTG
>CAYVIU010000029.1:10151-12305 GCA_964451625.1 uncultured Planctomycetia bacterium
TATCATTATAGTTAAGGAGGCTTTTCATGAATCTTATCGCCAGAAATACCGATTATGCAATAAGATCTCTTTCCTTTATTGCCAAACACTCCAAGGAAGTCGTGTCTGTTCGTGATTTAGTCAGAGAACTGAGGATCCCCCGGCCTTTTCTAAGAAAGATACTACAGGATTTAAGCAGTGCGGGCATCCTTAACTCATTCAAGGGTAAAGGCGGCGGCTTTAGGCTGGCAAAGATGCCCGGCAAGATCAGCTTAACCGAAGTTATAGAGACCTTCCAGGGCCCCATAAAGCTTCAGGAGCATTTTTTCAAAAAAGGGACATGTAAAAACATGAAGACATGCGTTTTAAAGAAAAGATTAGATGCGATTGAAAAAGATGTAATTGTAAAACTCAGTGCAATTAGCATAGCGTCAATAATGTAAGCAGTTAAAAAAGGAGGCATATCATGATAAAGGTATTTCGCTGCAGGGTTTGCGGAGAGGTGTACATAGGAGAGGAAAAGCCCAAGACCTGTCCTTTCTGCGGAGCGCATGAGAAGTTTTTCGTCATTGCAAAAGAGTGGACGCTTCTCTACGCTGCCAGTATTTCAGATATTACAAAGGAAAATCTCAAGAAGGCCTTGGATCTTGAGATAGATAATACAAATTTTTACAGGGCTGTTTCACAAAGAAGTAAAGATGTCCACGTCTCAAGCATGTTTAAAGGCTTATCAAAAGTTGAAAGAGAGCATGCCTCCACCATATGCAAGCACCTAAAGATACAAAAACCTGAATCAAACGTGGGCCTGGACAAGGCAGTTGATTCTGACAAGGATAACATAGCCGAGAGCAACAGGCGCGAAAAAAGCGCTGTTAAGTTCTACGGAGAGGCGGCGGCCCAGGCCCCTGAGAAGGAATTCAAAGAGTTTTTCAGGGCCCTTATACAGATAGAATCTGATCACATAACACTCACCAATTAAAGGAGGTTGCCATGGAAAAGAAATGGACATGTCAGGAGGATATCCTTTGCGGAGTAAACGAGCCAAAGGACAAAACCAATCTTGTAGACCTTGAAAAGAAACACCTCCCGATAATAAGCGCACCTGAAAACGTAAAAAAAGACGATGTGTTTGAGATAACCATAGAGGTTGGCAAGCTTCTTGCCCACCCCAACGAAGCCGGCCACTTCGTAGAGTGGATAGAGCTTTACTGCGGGGATACCTTTTTAACAAGGGTCTCGCTTTCCGGAGGCGCGAGTGCGCCAAAGGCCACAATCCCGGTAAAGCTTTCACATGCACACGGCCCTCTTAAGGCATGGGCAAAGTGCAACCTACACGGCCTCTGGGAAGGCACAAAGGACATAAAAGTAGGCTGATAAATGAAAAAGATCAAATGCATTGACTGCAGTGAATATAAAAACTGCAAGGATTCTTTTGGTTCGTGGATATTCTTCATAGTGGGCCTGGTCGCAACTATAGCCATACGTGTTGTGACTGTGCTTATACACGTGGATCCTATGTATGGTAAGATTGCCTGGTATATAGGGATAGGAGGGTTTCTCCTGTTTTTTATATATAAATTCAAGGTAGGCCAGAGCCGCTCAGGGGCCATATCAAAAAATAATCTTGTAGAAAAGATTAATCGCAAAAGCAAGCTTGCCGAAAATGATTATAAGCTTATAGGCTCGATCCTCTGTGGTGTAAGTTCGAGAAAGGAGAGGATAAACTATTTATTCATATTCGGCCTCTCTGCAGCTGCGCTCATCCTGGCGATATATATGGATTTTTTAAGATGACAAAATACTTTGAGTGTGCTATGTTGATTATGTAAAAAGGAGATCAAAATGCCAGTAGAAAAAGTAGGCGAAAAATATAAATGCAACGTATGCGGCAATGAAGTTGCCGTAACAAAGGTGGGCGGCGGCGAGCTTGTCTGCTGCGGCCAACCAATGGAAAAAATAGAAGGATGAAATTACCAGACGAAGTGGTTTCATTTTTCAGGCGTCAACACCTGACTGTTGTCTCTTCTGTAGATGGGGATGGCTTTCCGCACAATTCCTGCAAAGGGATAGTGGATATAACCAAAAACGGAAAAGTTTATCTCCTTGATCTTTATAAAGCCAGGACATTCAAGAATCTAAAAATAAACCATCTTATAAGCATAATGGGGGTGGATG
>CAYVIU010000030.1:0-12293 GCA_964451625.1 uncultured Planctomycetia bacterium
CAGGAAACGAACACTGCAAAGCCTTGCAAGGGCAGTTTTCTTTAATCAGAGCATTAAAACCACAAAGCTGAAGGCCAAAGAGGCGAGGGTGCTGGTGGATAATCTTATCACCATAGCAAAGAAAAATACCCCGCACCACCAGAGGCTGGCATTCAGCATTGTCCCGGATAAAAACCTCATAAAGGAACTCTTCAGAGACATTGCCCCCAGATTCCAGAAGCGCAACGGAGGCTATACAAGGATCATCCCTTTGAACTTCCGCCGCGGCGACGGCGCAGACATGGTTATCTTCGAACTTACCGAGAAAAAGGTAGTAAAAGAGAAGCCGAAGCCTAAGAAAGAGCCGGCCAAGGCCAAAAAACTCATTGGCAAGAAGGAACCAGCCCCTAAAAAGACCCCTCTCCCAAAGAAGGAAGAGAAAGCACCGGAGCATAAAGTCGCTCCCAAGCCAAAGGTTCAGGTAGCAGAGGAAAAGGCCAAGGAAAAGGCAAAAGGGGAAGAGAAGAAGATCCAAAAGGGCTTCCTGAAAGGCGTCCGCCGCTTCTTCCGCGGCCGCACCCCGTAATTCTCACTTATCTCCTTACCCCACAACAAGTTATGAATAAAATGTGACGAGGCTCAGCCTCGTCACATTTGCTACATTGTTAAGTATTAAAAAAGCCTGATAATATGCCTTGACTATCATATATTATATGATATACTTATAGTAGGTTATTAAAGGAGTTTACAAAGTATTTAGTATCTACAAGGAGATCTTGAGATGCGAGGTTGCGGAACCGACAAATCAAGTATCACTAATTTTAGAAAAAGCCCATATACTGTGATAATTAGTATTATCACTATATGGGCCTTTTTATTTAATATTATAGGACAAGAATTGGCCTGGGCTGCTAATCCTTATGGCTCTGTGCTTCCCGCAACCGGCACTGCAGCTGTGGGAGGCTCAGGCCAGTTCTTATCCGAATTTGTCTTGTCAAACCAGCTTGGCATAGTAAAAGAGACCTACCAGGGGCCAAATGGTAAAACCATCATACACATCCAGGATGCCCACTGTAATTACTCAGCTCAGAAGAATGTCAGAGAGATAGTCAGCTATTTGAATGAGAAATATGGTGTTAACCTTGCTACTCTTGAGGGTGGTGAGGGGGACTATGATCTTTCTGTATTCACAGATATAGCTGATTTATCAGTGAGAGAAAGAGTTGCAGACTACTTCACAAAAGAAGGCCGAATCAATGGTGTAGAGCTGTATGCAGTCCTCAATCCTGATAAGGTTACCCTGAAAGGTCTTGAAGAAGCAAGGTTATACAAGAAGAACCTTGCCGTGTACCAGGAAAGCCTGAAGCACAAAGACAAAATAGATACAGCCCTCAAACTAATACAACACAAGATAGACAAAGAAAAAGAATCTACTTACTCACCAAAGCTAAAAGAACTAGACTCCAAGATACAGGCTTACAACAATGGTAAGCTCGAATTTAAAGACTACCTCGAATTCCTGACCAAGGGCCCTCCTACGCGGTTAAGTGAATTTAACTCCACAGAACCGCGTAGGTGGGCCCAACCAGGTAAGTCCACCTACCCCAACCTCTCCCAGCTCATAGAAGTAATGGGCGAGGAGGGTGAAATAGATTTTAAGGCCTGCCAGGCAGAACGAGAAAAACTAATACGCAGGTTGAAGAAGGTCTTCTCAAGAAAAGAACTAGTGAACCTTGCCAAATGGGCCACAGAATTCAAGAATGGCACAGTGGATGAAGATCTGTTTTATCTCTATATACTGGCAAGCGCAAAGGCCTCATACATAAAGGTTGAAAAACTTTATCCAAACCTGATCAAATTTACCCGATTCTTGGTTAAATACGGGTCATTAGACAACTCCAAGGTCTTCGAAGAGCTTGAGAAATTAGAAAAAGACATATTTTATTCAGTTTCTACTAGTGAAAAACAACGCAGACTATACGATCTTTCGAAAGATTCCGATATCCTCAATAAATTCTTCTCCGCCCATCTCTCAAAAGAAAACTTCGAATACTATAGAGAGAACAAGCATAGATTTAATAGAGATCCCTTCAAGGCCTTAAATGGCTACAGAGACAAATTTGAGCAATTCTATCTCCTGTCTTTCAAGCGTGACGATGCCTTTATAACGAGATTAAACCGCTATATTGAGGATCGCAAAACCGCCATCCTCTTCACAGGCGGCTTCCATACAGACAACCTGAAAGAGCTCCTCAAGAAGCACAACTACTCCTATATAGTAATACTACCCAAGTTCGACCCAACAGAGGAAAGCCCATACTTCAAACTCCTCTCAGGCGGCCTTACCCCCGCAGAAGAGGCCGTGAAAGAGCGCATGTCAACCCTTGCCCTCACAAGCCCCTTTACCGAGACAGATCCTAATAGCAAGAAGGTTTTCGAAGAAGCCGTCCGCTATCAAGCTGCCCAAGAAGCAACGGGCCTGCACACCTCGCCTGCGGATAGTCAACCAGAAGGCGAAGGTGGGAATCCTTATAAATCACCAACTAACATAGGAGATTCTAAATTAAATTTGGGATGGCTAGGTCATGTAGGTCATCTTATTAAGCTATTTGCTGCAACTGCTGTTTTAGCAATAATGCCATTATTAGACCCGCTAATCGTTGTTGTCCCAGCAGCTATAAGCTTAATCGTGTTAATTGCCGTCAAAATTGTAGCCAAAAAAGAAGGCGAGCCAGTTGAGGCAACAGTAGTTATGGATAACCCAGACTGGCCCTTCACCGACCACACCTCGCCCACTGAACAGCAATCAGCCCCCCGCACCTCGCCTGCGGATGGCCAGGAAGAAGTTGAGGAAAGCAAGTCATTTTCCGACCGCGTACAAACATTTATTCATATAGCATTCAGTGCAGGGTTGTTATATGCTTCATGGAAAGTATTTTCAACGCTTTTCATAGTAGACACTCTCGAAAGAACCATGGATCGTGTATTCCGGGTTGTGGTTAAAGATTCAGTTACAGCTGTTGATTACTATGTTAGTGTCTTCTTCGGCAAAATACTTGGCATGACTGCGGCATTTAGTTGCATGATCGCGTTTACAGTTATAGGATTTGCTGTATTGGTCGGTGTTTTAGTATTCACAGTGCAAACAGTAAAGCTTGCTGGTTTCTTGTCTCAGACCCTTTTAAGACCTTTCGTCAATAAAAACCAAGAAAAACTGGCCTTCTCGGGTCTGGCAAAAAAGGCAGCTACAGGTTTGTTAATCATCCCGGGCCTACCATTAGCGCTTTTAACTCTTTGTTTCTTTGCGCCACTGAGTTTCCTGCAAAAAAACTATCAGTTTTCACTAAAAGGATTACTTACACTATTTACAACAATTAATATTACCCTTGGCCTATCATTGACATCAAATCCTCTTATAATAAAGTTAATAAATATTGACGATTTCATTAAAGCGGCTTCTTACTTTTTAATTCCACCACTCTATATTTTATACTGCTATATACTGAGCTTGCTTTTAGTAGATTCGACAGAAAGAGTTTTTGTTGATCGAGCAGAAATAACTGATGCAGAAACCCCTTCTACCCCCACAACTTTTATAGATTCAGACGAAATAGACTTATGGGAAGAGGAAGGGCCCCGCACCTCACCTATTGGTATAATGCCCCAGATTAGCCGAGGAGATATTATATATACAACATATAAAAGCCGTAATAGGGGCGAGGTAAGAAAGATAAAAGATTTGGAAGGAAAATGGCTGACTATAGAGCGTATTAATACCAAGGGAGAGGATCTTGGTCCGGCTAGAATCCATGTCGACGATCTTGTTGGGCCACATGGCCGGGGAGAAATATATATAGCCTCAGAACTGGTTTCAATAGTAAATTTCAATTTCTTAAGACCCGGTCCATCTGAAATAGATAAAAATTGGTCAAAGCACAGAAAGGTAGGTGGCCACAAAACCCTTTACCTGGCCGTGGGAAAAGACGGAAAGATAATAAGATCTCTACCTGCGCTCGGCATGCAAACCCCGGAAAGCCTCCGAAGGCCGCTTCATATAGAAATTTGGATTGATTTTGAACTTTCCTCAGGACAAATAAATACTGGTACACTTGAACATTCTTTATTAAGAGTTGATTTATCAGAAAAGGCACGCAACAGTATCAGGCTTGTTGCCAGATGGTATAACAAATATCGGCAAGATAGGAAAGAACCGTATTTTGTTCCCCGTTCATCGCCCATAACTACTCAAGATGTGATTAGCGTGGAGGATCTCAGGACAGGCGAACAAGTCCCCATGCGCGTGCAGGGGCTGTCTGATATATTGGAAAACCTTGAAGAGAAAAATGCTGTAATCGCTGGGCTGAAAGAGTGGCTTCGACTCGATCCAAAAGACCCTCACAATCCTTTTATCGAAGATCTTATAATGAAAGATCTAGATATATTGCGCTATGATGCTGATCCGGGCCTCACTCGTATGTATTTTGCCCTGAGAGATTTCAAGGTCAATGGAGAAGATAAGGTTGCATTAGAGGGCTTACTGAAGGCTTACGATCGGGATGACAAGACATATATAACATGGTGGCATATTCATCCGCAAAATACAAAAGATTCCGGGAGAAAACGCAGGTTTAAAGGTGTTGGCGCTCAGCTTCTATGCAGTGTCCTGGAAAGTGAAATGAAGCGATGGGAAGAAAAAGGGGAATCTGCCCAAAAAGAACGTTTTGTATTCTATATCGCAGCACTTAGAGAATTGGAGGCAATAGGCATTACCAGACTTTTTACCGAAGAAGGATATTCGCGAGAAGAACTTAGCGCAATAATTAAAAAATACCAGGACAAAGTTTCATCAGAAATAACACCCCAATCTCCGGCGCTTGCGATAGACCTTGGGACACCTCTTGGCCAGATCCAAGACACATCCCCGCGCACTTCGCCGCTATTAACATCAGAATTTCCCGAAGAACAGGACAAAAACCAGGCAAGAGACATAGTTGATCAATTCGAAGAAGGGCTTAAAGAGAAGCTAAGTGAGATAAGCTGGAAGGATATCTTCAATGAGGTATATTTTGCCTGTCATGAGGCCCTATTGAATACGATGATGTATGGCGAAGGTGGAACTCTTGAATTAAATCTTATTGATGATCCAAGCGGAAGGAGAAAGCTTGCAGTCGTAATTACTGATAATGGCGAGCCTGGCCTAACAGAACCCGATTACAAGCTGCAAGAAAGCATAGATGCCCATATAAAACTTCGCGGCGAGGATATGCTTACAGATGATTTCCCCGAACAAAAACTTGGATTAAGAAACATAGTTATATTACCAGACATTGTTTTTGTTGAGGAAGGCGGCCGTAGATGGGCTAAAACCGGGAGACGCCTAAGATTAGATGAAGATTACGATGAGATGGAACGCATTGAAGGAGAATTAAGATTGGAAATTGAAGGCGAATCTGATGTTATGGAAGGAACCAGGATAACCTTAGCATGGCTGGAAGGCAAACGCACCTCACCGCTTGCCAGTATCCCTGCGTTGTTGGCTGCAGGCATGGAGCACATGTCCGCAATAGAGCAGATCCTTATATACGGCTTGTTGGGGGCAATGATAGTCGGAACAATTGTAATGTATATTCTGAAGGTATATGCAATACCAAGCGATCATCTGCATCAGTTGATAGCAGGCTTATATGGAAGGATAAAAGATGAAAGCAGTATTGTTGTGCTGGAAACCGAAGTCCCATTTGTATTTGAGCCCGGCACTAATCCCGTAAATCTTGCAAATCAGGCTGGGCTCAATGCAAGAAAGATTGCTCTCAAAAATAATCTTGGGAATGAAGGATCCGTAAGGGCACAAAAGGTTGCACGGGAATTAGCGTATCTGGTTGGATCCGGTAGAGGGGGGACCATTACCATGCAATCTGTACAAAAACTTGATAAAGAAAATACTAAGATAAACGGCGTCAGGTTCATGGGCCGGGATTCAGGGCCTGCAATACATGACCCTAATATCTTTTTACCATATGGCAACAGAGGGATGCCTCTTGATCTCCTTGTAAATGGCACCAAAAGTTTTTGGACATTTATCAGGCATGCCAGCGGGATGTACCTTAAAAACGCCGGGAAATGCTTTATGTTGAGTAATTACGGTGTATTTAAATACGCCGGCCCAAGCCTTGGCAGGGGGCGGGAGTTTACCATCACTGTTCTTGATGACCATGGCCGCACCTCGCCGCTAGACAGTGAGCTAGAAGATGTGCAACTATTTAATAAATTACAAAGCCTTCCTTTTTTAGAAGCCATAAATCCTCTAATAGGCCTTTATTTTTCCTGTGATTATAATACATCCAGCTTGTTGAGATTGGCCATAGAAAACCATATAGAAAAATTCACAGGCCCTGACTCAAGAAAACTACCCGAAAAACACAAGCGCGCTTTATTTAGTGCATTAGAAGCCAATAAAGAACCCTATTCTGAGACACTGCTGCGACGCTTGCAAACAGGTAAGCTTAATGCGGTCGTATTAGGCCCGCTAGAACCAGATCAGCTTAAATCTATTATATCCAGCCATCAAGAATATTGTATTAACATAGTAAGCTTTGAAGGAAAAAGACTTCTTGTAATAAGTAGGGGCTTAGAAAGTGGAGTATACCCAATAGATTTTCTGGCTGCAATATTAGAGCAAATAGGCCATACTCACCATAAAGGTGTCGTAGTTAATGATCTTTCCGAAGAAGACAGGGATGAAGCAAAGAAGGCTTTCGATGGTACAAAATATGGAAGAAGTATACAACATTTCATGGTCAAAATAACCCCTTCAGATGGTGAAATTCTCCTCAGGGTCTGTACAACAGGTGATATATGGGGGTTAATGAAAGAATATGACTCTGAATCGATCCCAGAGCTTCAGCGCATGGGCGTTGTTAAAGCTCATGGCATTCGTTCCTCGCCATTGACGGAAGAACCATTAGAATATACCTTCCGCGCCCCCATAAGAAATAATTGGCTTGATGCCAAGCCGCAGATTCCGCCATTTGTATCAGGCGATGGCGCTTTTCTGGAACTTTCGAAATTTAGGAGAGAAGAACTGGATCCGAAATTAAAAGAAATAAGCTGGAAAGGCCCATATAAGCCTATCATCGCTTCATTGACCAAATGGATACCTGTCCTTATAGGACGCGCAGGTGGCAAAGTAAGGTTTGATCTTACCCAAAATGCTGATGGCACAAGAAAGCTTACCTTGGCAGTAACCAGGAATAAAATTGATCTTATCGAAGATGATGATGGCACAGTTTTGCCGGTAATCAGAAATGATAGCGAAGAGCTGGAGAGAGTTTCCTGGCAGGAACACCGCACCTCCCCAGCCCAGCCCGAAGACGGGCGAAGTTCGCCGGCAGCGGAAGAAGGGCGAGCCGTCCCCTTTAGTGTTATATATAATATGCTTCGTCAATCTTCTAAGGACCGACATATCAAAAAATATCTTATTGATAACAAAGAAACAAGAATAACCCGACGTGCATGGAGAGAAGAAAATCTGGACGTAGATGCAGTACTTAAAAATGCAGAATCTGTTATAGGAGTAAACGAGATTTATGAACACGCCTTAAAATTGAGGGCGGACCCAAACCTTCCAAGGCCGAATGAGTATGCCGAAAAGGCTATTGAGTATTCCAAGAAACCAGGAAAGGGAACCCCTTCCCTGCTTGTGTTGATAATGGCAGACGGAAAGTATGATATCTTAGAGGGGTCCATAGATCTTGTTGCTGCAAAATTGAGAGGAGACAGAAGCATTAAGGCCTATATTGCAGATGCCCGCATACCCCTAACCCGGATCGAAGGTATTGGCGGAACAGTCATAATCGATTTCTTTGAAGAATGGAGGATAAACCTTGACGTTATAGTAGGTCGAATAGTCTCAGAGCTTAAAGAGGGCAGGCCGGTTGTATTAGATTTAAGGAATATGCCCCAGGCCGAGCCAGGGGATAAAAAGCCCAAAATTCATGGCTTTGCGGTCTTTAAGTGGATGGTCGATAAGCTTGCTCAGGCCATGAATGCGAAATTTAGAAAAGGCTATGAATACAATGATATAAGCTATTCCGTAACAGAGGTTATAAAGAATGCATTTGTCCATGGGAATAAACTTAATCCTGAATTACCCATTGTTATTCGTGCGGAATTAGATGATGAGGATGGCCAGATGGTTTTATTTGAAGTGTATGATACTAATCAGCAAGGTAAGCTGAGTAAGGAAGATTTAAAACAGGCAGGGAAACTCGGAGCCCGTATCACAGGTTGGAGACGAGGGATTAAAAATCTTCCAGACTTCTTTACTTATAAACTGGAAGAAGGCGTCATTAAAGACAGATGGGAGTTGGGACTTAAGACGCGAGCAACTCTTCGTATGAAGACTTCCCCAGCCCAGCCCGAAGACGGGCGAAATTCGCCGGTGACGGAAACCAAAGCAAAGGATGACCCCAGCTACCTAAGCACGTTTTATGAACATAGCAAAAAAATTAAAAGGATAATAGCCGGTTTTAAGACTAGATACAATTATATCGATGGCCTGGCAGTAAATAAAATCCTAAAATTTGCTTTAGAAAACGCAGTGTTTAATGCCCTTGAGGCCGGTGAAGAACATGTCTCAGTTATGGGCATAGAAGTGGATAACGAAATTATCTTTAGCATCCAGAACCAAACATCTTATAGGCTGCCGCCTGCCATAAATGGTGAAATATTCAATTCTGAGTCAAAGCCCCCTGTTATATTAGAAGAAGAAAGAAGCGGAGAAGGTACCCGAGGCGCTGGGGCTGTTGAGATAATATCTAGGCTCTCGGATGTATATACAGGGGAAGTAGATATAGCTGCGCATCCTACTGTAAAATGGTATGAACAAGACAGCAGTGTTATATTTGAATTAAGGATCCCACTAATGAAGCCTGCAGCCGTGCTTACACAGGAGGCAGTTGTAAGCATCTCCCCAGCCCAGCCTGATATACGCACATCAGTGGCTGAACTGGTGGTCGTTGATCAGCGTGCTGAAGGATACCGCGAGCTTCTCACACGCTTAATAGATGCCATAAGAAGGATAGCGGGAGAAATGGAAAAAGGTGAATTGCGGGCGTTCTTGAAAAATGCCTTAGACGTGCTAGCAGAAAGGGTTCGCACTTTTATAAATATTAATCCTCCCACACCATTTGGCCTCAATATGGTAAAAGAACAAGCAGAAGAAGCCAAGAAGACCCAGACCCAAGCATAATTTCTTTTTAGATTACACCCTAAGCTGTATGGCCAACCTACGCGGTTCTGTGGAGTAAAATTAGACCTAACCGCGTAGGATGGCCCCTAACCTCAATTTTTTCTTTACATGAACCCCTGTTTTATGATATAAGTAATATACTTATACCATAAATAAAGGGGTTATTTTATGAGAATAGCGAAAAGGGTACAGGATGTTGCACCTTCTTTGACGCTTGCTATCACTGCAAGGGCAAAGGAGATGAAGAAGCAAGGCAGAAGTATAGTGAATTTTGCTGCGGGTGAGCCGGATTTTGATACTCCGGCCAATGTGAAGAAGGCTGCAGTCAGTGCTATTGAGGCTGGTTTTACCAAGTATACGCCTGCCTCAGGCATGAAAGAGCTAAAGGATGCCATTTGCAGTAAGCTTAAATCTGATAATGGGTTAAGCTATAAGCCCAGCCAGGTGATAGTATCCTGCGGGGCAAAGCATGTGTTGTATAACATCTTTCAGGTTCTGTGTGAGCCTGGGGATGAGGTCGTAATACCGTCTCCGTATTGGGTAAGCTACCCGGAGATGGTGAAGCTTTCAGGGGCAAAGCCTGTTATAGTGAAAACCTCTGCTAAGGATGGATTCCGCCTTACGGAGGCACAGCTTAAAAAGGCTATTTCGAAGAAGACCAAGGCTATCATATTAAACAGCCCGTCTAATCCGACCGGAAGTGTTTACTGTATAGAGCACTTGTCCATGGTTGCAAAGATCGCGGCCGAGAAAAACATCTTTGTAATAAGTGATGAGATATACGAAAAGCTTCTTTACGATAATCTTAAACATATCTCAATTGCGAGCCTGGGTAAAAAGATCTTTGATCTTACGCTGGTTGTAAATGGTGTGTCAAAGAGCCATTCTATGACTGGCTGGAGGATTGGTTATGTGGCCGGGGATGAAAAGATTATATCTAGTATTAACAAACTCCAGAGCCACTCTACTTCAAATCCTGCTTCTATAAGCCAGAAGGCTGCCTTAGAGGCCCTGACCGGAAAGCAGGATTATGTTTCCGAGGCAAGGGGAGAGTTTGAGGCAAGGCGGGATTATATTGTTGCAAGGATAAAAGAGATAAAAGGCCTTGACTGCTTCAAGCCGCAGGGTGCCTTTTATGTATTCTGTGATATTTCAAAGACAAAGATGGATTCCATGAACTTTGCAAAAAAACTCCTGGAAGAAGAAGGGGTTGCAGTTATCCCGGGTGTTGCGTTTGGCTGGGACAATTATGTAAGGATGAGCTTTGCAACGAGCATGGATGAAATAAAAGAAGGGATGACGAGAATTACCCGATGGCTGGAAAAACAATAGCTGAGAAAATCTTAAGTAAGCACGCAGGAAAAAGTCTTAGGGCAGGCGACATTGCCGTATGTAAGGTGGATTTTTGTTTTGGCCAGGATGGGACAAGCTCTATCATAATCGATAGCTTCAATAAATTGAAGACAAAAAAGATCTTTGATAAAAGCAAGTTCTACATGGTGATAGACCATAGTGCACCAAGCCCTAACCTCGGAGTCTCAGCCATACACAAAAAGATGCGCACGTTCCGGGACAAGACAGGATGCGGCATGTATGATATCGGAGAGGGGATTTGCCATCAGGTTATACCTGAGGGTGGACATGTAACATGTGGAGACCTTGTTTTAGGAGCCGATTCCCACACTTGTACTTATGGTGCCATAAACGTTTTTTCCACAGGCGTGGGCTCAACAGACCTTGCAATCACCCTTGCAAGCGGTAAGAACTGGTTTAGGGTGCCTGAGACGATAAAGATTATCGTTAACGGCAAGCTAAAGAAAGGCGTATACTCAAAAGATTTAACGCTTTTTATAATTAAAAAACTCGGTGTAGCCGGCGCAACATATAAATCGATTGAGTTTACAGGCAGCACCATCAGTGACTTGAGCGTGGACGCAAGGTTTACCATTACAAATATGGCAGTTGAGACAGGTGCCAAGTGTGGAATTATGGCCCCGGACAAGAAAGCACTTCAGTGGGTCAAAAAACACTCTAAGAAAAAACCTGATCCGCAACGTGCTGACAAGAGTGCAAATTATGAGGACGTAATCGAGATAGATGCATCAAAGATTACACCACAGATGGCAAAGCCGCATTCTCCAGGCAATGGTGTAGGGGTGGGAGAGCTTGAGGGTAAACGAGTAGATGTGTGTTTTGTGGGCACTTGCACAAATGGGAGATTAGAGGACCTTGAAGTAACAGCAAAGATCTTAAAGGGTAAAAAGGTCAACAAAGATACAACCCTCTTAATCGGGCCGGCATCAAAGGCGATTTACATGGAGGCCCTCAAAAAGGGTTTGATCGACACATTCATAAAAGCGAATGCAGTTGTGCTTGTCCCGGGCTGCGGTCCGTGTGTGGGCACACACAATGGCGTGCCTGCGGATGGTGAGGTGGCGCTGTCTACTGCTAACAGGAACTTTAAGGGCAGGATGGGTAATCCCAATGCGTCTATATATCTTGGGAGCCCTGCGACAGTTGCGGCAAGTGCGATTAAAGGTAAAATAGTAGATCCGAGGAAAATTCAATGAAGGGCAAGGCCTTAAGGTTTAAAAAAGATAACGACATCAATACGGATTATATAATTTCCGGGAGATACAAGTTTAAGATCCAGGATCCGAAGGAGCTTGCAAAGCATGTCTTTGAAGACCTTGATCCAAAGTTTTATTCAAAGATTAAAAAAGATGACTTTGTCATAGCCGGAGAGAACTTTGGCTGCGGTTCATCAAGGGAGCAGGCGCCGCAGGCCATTATGTATGCCGGCATACAGGCAGTGATTGCAAAAAGCTTTGCAAGAATATTTTACAGAAACGCCTTCAATATAGGCCTTGCTCTTATTGAATGCGATACAGATTTGATTAGCGATGGTGATACACTCGATTTAGATTTAAATAAATCCGAGCTTACAAACGGTACAAAAAATAAAAAGATAGAGATAAAACCAATACCGCCCCTGATGTCAAAGCTCCTTAAAGACGGCGGTGTGGTAAAACACTTTAACAAATACGGAGGGTTCAAGATTTGA
>CAYVIU010000031.1:0-2559 GCA_964451625.1 uncultured Planctomycetia bacterium
AACTTTCGGTCTGTTCCTTTTGTAGAAAACACTGAAAGTTCATTGTGGTTTCCATCTACCCAAATACAGTCTAAGTTGTACAACTTGAGACTTTCATTGAATGCAGAACTATCTAATAAACTCCTCAGAGTATCCAGCTCGATATCTATTTCATGTTCTCCAGATAAAATTTCATGCAGCATCTCGATTTCTAAGCATGCATAACGAGGCCACCTTTTTGTTTTTAACGACTGCCAAATGCCTGTCACTACCTCGGTAATTCTACTTACATCTTTCCGTGAGAACCACGTTTCAGCAGGGCTGGTTTTGGCCTTATCATCAGGGGACACCCTAATGCTTGGGCTTTGGACACGCAACGAAAGCAGGGCGTTCTCATCGTATTTGAATCCAAGCTCTTCAGCTATTTTATTCATTCTTTTATCTACTGTTCCATCCATAATCTGTACGCATTCTACTTCCATGGTGTCTTCTATCCATTTCAGGGCATAAGTCAAAAGTCTTTTTCCTATACCGCGATTCTGATCTTCTTTTCTTATGGCGATTTCTTTTATATAAGCTGCTTTTTTATTACCAATAACCGAACGCTGCTGCACTAGCATATATCCTACTGTCTCACCGCTCTCCTTCGCTATAAATATAGTTGTGGGATATTGCCATTCATTTTTCATCATCGATACTAACGTCTTATGATAAGTTTCTATGGCTTGAGTGCTCACTTGTTCTGAAAGAAAATCTTTTTGCCAAATTTCTATAATTTTATCTCTATCTTCCGGTTTCGCATACTCGATGGTTATATGTGCCGTCGCCGATTTCGCAGGTGTGCGCTCTGATGCAGGGCTGGTTTGGGGAGTAGTTGGCAAGGCCTTGAGGAGTACTATTTGCTCCACTACGTCAACATGATATAGATGATTTAGGCAAAAGTTCCGGCCAAACCCTTGATGGCGCCAGAAGCTGAATACTGACATATCAGTTAAACATGTCCCCTGTATTGAAGCTACAGATACACCACACTTTATCAAATAAGGCTCTACGTGCTTTTGATACCATATTGGCCCGATATGTTCGCGTCTTATGCCTTCTGCAAGCTCAAAATATACTATTTCTCCCCGCCTGACAAGGTTGTGATACCGCCTGGTTTCTACGGGTCCTTGCCAGCAGCTTGATTTTTTTATAACATCATAACTGGCCTCCTTTGTAGCTAAGATGTCGGCATTCGGCAATCTGAATGGAACGAGGCTTTCTATCTCAAGCTCATCTGAGGAAATACGTAAGACCAATGTTGCCATTCTCTTTTTGCCGTTGAAAAGCCTTAGAGCTATTATCTTGGCATTCATTTCGACTACTTCAACCTTTAAATCAACTGGGATATGTTTTCTATTTAGTTCTGTAGTAATTTGATCAATGGGAAAGAGTGACTCCGGCACAACACTTGTATCAAAAGAAGGGTCTTGCCTTTCAGCAGGGCTGGTCCGCCTTCCTGTATCAGGCTTGCCAGGGGAGATAGCGTTCGGCGGACTGGTTTTGGAGGGAGTAGGCTGGATAATTCTTCTGGTGGTATCGAAGTGTCTCCTTGCTATTACTTTTTGTATTTCTTCTTTAGATAGGGCTTCAACTGGCCAGACTCTTACGGCAAGTATCCCCTCGAAAATATCCAAGACCTTATTCAGCTTTTCTGCCGAATAAGGGCCCTTTATTGAGATCACAGCTTTTGAATTGTGCTCCAGCCCAAGCGATGTCAAGTTGATAGTCAAATCAGCATCGAGAGTTTCACCAGTATGGACATTCTTCAATGTGCTATTTATACCAAATGCATCTTTTATCCGACTTACTAAAGAACTGATAATGCCTGAAGGCCTTGTATGAAGCCCGGCAAGGGTTTCTATAGTAATTTCTCTGTCTACTTTCAGCCCCTTGGCTTGATCTTTCTTTTTCTCTGGCGAAACACTGGCAGCGGTGAGGCTTATAAACGGCTCATCTGCAAGATCCTGAAGTATTTGCAGGTTACCTTTGCCAAATAATAGCTTCTCTTCCAGAGATTTTTTTGCATCCAGTTTCAGTGGAAGTGTCCCCGGGAAACCATGAGTAATGAGTACCCGTGCCATCACTATAGACCGGTTGTGGTAATCTCTGATCGCCCCTTCCCCGCGGGCTACTATATTATTTGTAAGATCGGGCACCAAATAAAAGTTTCCTTCCTCACTCATAAAACCTGCAAAAGTACCTATGGCCTGTCGGGGTATTAGGTCAGGGCTGTTGTGCCTTTCTGCGTGATTTGTTGTCCAGCCGAATAAGAGTTTACCGTCTTCCACTTTTGTATTGAAAAGAAAATATCCCTCAATCAACTCTGCGGCTGTTTTCCTCATTTCCGCAGTGGTTACAGTCTGTCCATTTAAAATAACTTGTGTTATCCTTCCATCCATTCCCGGTGAAGAAACCGTTTCCATACTTTCAGCAGGACTGGTTTTGCCTTTATCATCAGGTGACACCTTATGGCTTGCGTCTGGGACACCCCTGGCTTTAGGTTGGGGCACGTCCTCCTTGTCCTTGTTTTTTCTTTCT